>JASEHN010000046.1 GCA_030018715.1 Thermodesulfobacteriota bacterium
CGGGAGGGTGGTCGTACGGTCGGCGCCGGAGTCATCGCCGAAATCATCGAATAGTCTAATGGGCCTTGGACCGATTCAACATGAAAGAGAACTTCTGGCAGGGCAAAAAGATAAGCGGGTAATAAAGAATGGTGATCAATAGTCAAAAAATACGAATTCGGCTGAAAGCGTACGATCACAGGCTGCTCGATCAGTCCACCAAAGAAATTGTGGATACAGCCAAGCGCACGGGCGCCCGGGTGGCGGGACCAATCCCCCTGCCTACGTCTATTAACAAATTCTGCGTGCTCCGTTCTCCTCACGTGGACAAGAAATCGCGGGAGCAGTTCGAGATACGCACTCACAAGCGCCTCTTGGATATCCTCGAGCCAACCCAACAGACGATTGACGCCCTGATGAAGCTCGATCTGGCTGCAGGGGTGGACGTGGAAATAAAATTATAAGGAGCTTTAAGCGCTCAGCCATCAGCTTTCTGCTTAAATTAGAACCAGTTGAATGCTGACGGCTGAACGCTGAATGCTATTCTAAGGGTTTTCGCCATGTTAAAAGGTATTATCGGCAAAAAATTGGGCATGACCCAGATTTTTCATGAAGATGGGGCCGTTATTCCGGTGACGGTTGTGCAGGCAGGGCCTTGTACCGTGGTCCAGGTAAAAAAGCCATTGAAGGAAAAATATGCAGCCTTACAATTGGGATTCGAAGAGCGGGAGCAGAAGCGGGTGAAGAAACCGCTTCAGGGGCATTTCCAAAAGGCCCAAGTATCCCCTTTTCGCTATCTCAAGGAGTTTGGGGTTCCCGATCCTGGCCCCTTCCAGGCGGGGCAGGTAATCACCGTTGAAGAATTCAAGGTAGGCGATCTGGTGGATGTAACGGGAATTTCCAAAGGGAAAGGGTTCATGGGCGTGGTCAAGCGCTGGGGATTTCGCGGAGGCCGGGCGACTCATGGTTCCATGTTTCACCGTGCCCCGGGATCAATAGGCGCGAGTTCCTACCCGTCCCGCGTCTGGCCGGGGCAGAAGATGGGAGGACATACCGGAAACCGGCGTATTACCATGCAGAACCTGGAGGTGGTGGATGTCCGCCCGCGGCAAAATTTACTGCTGATCAAAGGGGCGGTTCCTGGAGGCCCCCGGGGTCTTCTGGTGATTTGCGCGGCGAAGAAGAAACAATCCAAAGGCGCGGATTGAGCACCGAACTGGAGTGAGTATGGTCAAAATTGACATTATCGACATTAATCGTCAAAAAATCTCAGAGATGGAAGTGGGCGATCATCTCCTGCATGAGCCGGAAAAACCCCACCTAATTTACGATGTTGTGCGCAGGCAGCTCGCCTGCCGGCGGAGCGGGACGGCCTCTACCAAAGAGCGCTCTTTCGTCAGCGGCGGGGGGCGGAAGCCCTGGAAACAAAAAGGTACGGGTAGGGCGCGGGCGGGTTCGAATCGGTCGCCCCTGTGGCGGGGAGGAGGAACGATTTTTGGGCCGCATCCCCGGGATTATTCTTTTCATTTGCCCCAAAAAGTGCGCCGGGCGGCTTTGCGCTCTGCTGTTTCCGACAAGTTCCGGGAGGAAAAATTACTTGTCCTTGAACGGTGGGAACTGGAAGAGGCCAAAACCAAAAGATTTCTGGCAACCTTGAAGACTCTGGGTATTCACAATGCTCTGATTGTTACTGATGGCCGGGATGAAAAACTGGAGAAATCCGCCCGCAATGTCCCCCGGATTCAGGTGATTGAATGCGAGGGGCTGAACGTGTACGACATCCTGAGACATGAACATCTGATTTTTCTGCGTTCCAGCCTGGAAAGGATGGAAAGGAAACTACGTCCATGAGAGAAGCGCACCAGATCATCAAGAGGCCGTTAATCACGGAGAAGAGCACCCGGCAAAAAGAAGAGGGGAATCAGATTGCTTTCGTGGTCGATAACAAAGCCAGCAAGATCGAAATCCGCCAGGCGGTCGAAAAATTGTTTAAGGTGAAAGTTAGGCGGGTGCACACCATGAACCTCGTGGGCAAACGGAAACGCGTGGGCAAGTTCTTAGGCTGGAAAGCGGATTGGAAAAAAGCCATTGTTACCCTGAGAGAAGGAGATCGCATCGAATTCTTCGAAGGGGTTTAAAAAGTTTGGAGTCGAGGAAACTTGCTCCGGACTTATAACTCCGAACTATAGGAGTCAAGGGCATGGCCATCAAAAGTTATAAGCCGACATCACCGGGGCGACGGTTTCAGACGGTGGCGGATTTTGCGGAAATTACCAGGCGGCGACCGGAAAAAAGTTTGCTCATCCCGCTTACGAAGAGCGGGGGAAGGAATGCCTATGGGAGAATTACCAGCCGGTATATCGGCGGCGGGCACAAACAGCGTTATCGGCTGATCGATTTCAGCCGGGAAAAGGTCGATATTCCCGCGCGAGTCGCTTCGGTCGAGTATGACCCGAACCGTTCGGCCCGCATTGCCCTGCTTCATTACGCCGATGGAGAAAAACGGTACATCCTGGCTCCGCACTCCTTAAAGGTAGGGGAGACGGTGTTGTCCGGAGAACGGGTGGACATCAAGCCGGGGAATGCCCTACCCCTTAAGAATATTCCCATGGGAACCATGATTCATAATGTGGAACTCAAACGGGGCAAAGGAGCCCAGATCATCCGCAGCGCAGGATCTTCGGCGCAATTGATGGCCAAAGAAGGAAAATATGCTCATATAAAACTCCCCTCCGGAGAGGTGCGGCTGGTGCATCTGGAATGTTATGCCACAGTAGGCCAAGTGGGTAATCTGGACCACCAAAAAATTTCCCTGGGGAAGGCCGGGCGCAACCGCTGGCTTGGCCGGAATCCCCGGGTCCGCGGGGTGGCCATGAACCCGGTGGACCACCCGTTAGGGGGGGGAGAAGGTAAAAGTTCCGGGGGCAGGCATCCGGTCACTCCCTGGGGAGTACCCACCCGGGGGTATAAAACCCGCCAGAACAAGGCGACAGATAAGTTTATCGTAAAACGCAGAAAATAAAAAATTAACCGCAGAGAACGCAGAGCAAAGAAAATCAAATATCAAAAAATTTTTAAATTCTATTTGGCGTTTTGGTTTTTATGATTTATTGGTTCTCGGCGAACTCAGCGCTTTCTGCGGTGAATAAGAATGGGCCGAGTAAAAGGAGTTAAACGTGGCACGATCCATCCGCAAGGGACCATATGTGGAGCCCCAATTAAAGGAAAAAGTGGAAGAGGCCAATCGGACGAATAGCCGGAAGGTTATCAAGACATGGTCCAGGCGTTCAACCATCACTCCAGAAATGATCGGACAGACCTTCGCCGTCCATAACGGCAAGAAGTTTATACCGGTTTTCATCACGGAAAATATGGTCGGGCATAAGTTAGGGGAATTCTCTCCCACGCGGACCTTCTTCAGCCATTCGGGGGATCGGAAGACCAAGTTAAAGACGGCGGCGAAGCCGGCCTGAAGGAGGTAGGATGGAAAAACAAGCGGTCGCTAAATATCTTCATCTCTCGCCGCGCAAAGTGCGGTTGAGCGCAGATCTCATTCGGGGCAAGAAGGTGGAGGAAGCTTTAAATATCCTTTCCCATACACCCAAAGCCGGCGCCAGAGCCGTTTCCAAAGTGGTGCGGTCCGCCCTGGCTAACGCCGGGCAGAATAAGTCGATCGATGTGGATACGCTTTTTATCAAAACCATTTTTATCAATCAAGGGCCGACCCAGAAGCGCTTCCGCCCCAAGCCTATGGGTCGGGCCGGCAGGATTCGCAAACGCAGTTGCCACATCACCGTGGTATTAAGCGAGCCCTAAGCGACGTTAACGCCAGACAAAAATCAAGGAGACAAAAAAGGAGGTTGAACGTTGGGCCAGAAGGTGCATCCGATTGGGTTACGCCTGGGGATCGTAAAAACCTGGGATTCTCGATGGTACGCGGAGAAATTATATGCCAAGTTCCTTCAGGAAGATATCCTCATCCGCAGGTATATTAAAAGAAAGCTCTACCATGCCGGGGTCTCCAAGGTGGAAATCGAACGGACTGCCAACCGCGCCAAGATCACCATCCGTGCTGCCCGTCCGGGAATCATAATCGGGCAAAAGGGGGCGGAGATTGAAAAGCTCCAGAAAGAAATCCAAAAGATGGCCCAGCGGGAAATTTCCATCAACATCCAGGAAGTGCGCCGGATGGAAGTCGATGCTCAACTCGTCGCCGAAAATGTGGCCTTACAGCTCGAACGACGGGTGGCTTTCCGGCGGGCAATGAAAAAAAGCGTCACGTCTTCAATGAAATTCGGGGCCCAGGGAATTAAAATCGCCTGTTCCGGGAGGCTGGGGGGAGCGGAGATTGCCCGGGCGGAATGGTACCGCGAGGGACGCGTTCCCCTGCACACGCTGCGGGCGGATATTGATTTTGGTTTTACCGAAGCCCGGACTACCTATGGGGCGATTGGCATTAAAGTTTGGATTTACAAAGGGGAAGTTCTTCCGGTCGCCCGGGGGCGGAGAGAATCAAGGCAGTAAAGAGCCGAGGGAGATATGTTAGCGCCTAAAAAAGTGAAATACCGCAAGCAGCAGAAAGGGAGGCGGAAAGGAATCGCCTCTCGAGGAAGCCAGTTAAACTTCGGGGATTACGCCCTGCAGGCCAGCGAATGCGGCTGGTTAACGACCCGGCAAATCGAAGCCGCGCGCGTAGCCATGACCCGTCATATCAAACGAGGGGGCAAGATATGGATTCGTATCTTTCCTGACAAACCCATTACCAAAAAACCGGCAGAAACCCGGATGGGCAAAGGAAAAGGACCCCCGGAAGATTGGGTAGCCGTGATCAAACCGGGAAGAATCCTGTATGAGATGGAAGGGGTGACCCGGGAGACGGCCGTTCAAGCTTTTCGCCTGGCGGCCCATAAGTTACCCCTGGCCACGAAATTTATCGCCCGGGAGGAAGCCAGTGAAAGCGCGTGAATTGAGGGATTTGAGTGAAGCGGAACTTCGCCAAAAGGAACAGGACGTAACGGCGGAGTTATTCAATTTGAAGTTCCAGCATGCCACCGGGCAGCTGGAAAATACGGAACGTTTGCCCCAGGTTCGTAAAGACTTAGCCCGGGTCAAGACCATCCTGAGGCAGAAGAACGCGGCCCAGCCGAAAGCCAGATAAGGAAGTGGGAATGAAAGAGCGAGGGGTTCGTAAGACTATGGTGGGGACGGTAGTCAGTGACCGCATGGATAAGACGGTCGTGGTTCTGGTCCAGAGATTGGTCAAGCATCCCCTGTACCAAAAATACACCCGCAAGAGGGCCAAGTACAAGGCCCATGATGAAAAAAATGAGTGCCGGATGGGCGACCGGGTCATCCTGATGGGGACTCGGCCACTAAGCCGCGAGAAACGCTGGCGGGTGAAACAAATTTTGGAAAGGGCCCACTGAAAATGGGGGATGCGGACTGCCGAATGCAGAATTCGCAATGTGGGATTAGAGGTTATTGAACTATTCAAGGTTAGGATATCGTTATGATTCAAATGCAAACCTTATTAGACGCGGCTGATAATTCCGGGGCCAAGAAACTTGCCTGCATCAAAGTTTTGGGAGGAACGAGGCGCAGATATGCCAGCCTGGGAGATGTAATCATCGTCTCCGTGAAAGAAGCCATTCCCAACTCCAAAGTCAAAAAAGGGGATGTGATGCGGGCGGTAATCGTGCGCACCGTGAAGGAAGTCCGGCGGTTAGACGGCAGCTATATCAAATTTGACGACAATTCCGCGGTATTGATCACTCCCCAGAACGATCCGGTGGGGACACGAATCTTCGGTCCGGTGGCCCGAGAACTGCGGGCAAAAAAATTTATGAAAATCATTTCCTTGGCTCCGGAAGTCCTTTGAGTCAGGGACATGGTCGGTTGAGGTTTTCGATGGAATCCATCAGGTTTCATGTAAGGAAGAATGACATAGTTAAAGTCATCGCCGGCAAAGAGAAGGGCAAGAGCGGCAAAATCCTTAAAGTCCTCCCCAAGAAAAATCGGGTATTGGTGGAAAAGGTCAACTTCATCAAACGTCATACCCGGCCAACCGGGCGCACCCGTCAGGGGGGGATCATCCAAAAGGAAGCCCCGATTCACGTCTCCAATGTTTTGCTGTTATGTCCCAAGTGCAACCAGGGTGTGCGGACGGGGATGCGGGAATTAGAGAGCGGAAAGAAAAACCTGGTCTGCAAAAAGTGCGGCGAGCTGATCGAAAGGACTTAGGGGGGCTTAGTACGATGACCCGATTGAAAGAGATTTATCTGAAAGAGGTCGTTCCCCAGCTGATGAAAACATTCGGCTACAAAAACATCATGCAGGTCCCGAAGCTGGAGAAGATTACCCTCAACATGGGGCTGGGAGAAGCCGTCCAGAACATTAAAATTCTGGATTCAGCCGTAGAAGAGCTCGCCCTGATTTCAGGGCAGAAGGTCGTAATCACCAAAGCCAAACGCTCTATCGCGACTTACAAACTTCGGGAGGGGATGTCCATCGGTGTTATGGTTACCCTGCGCCGGGATCGCATGCTGGAATTTTTCGATAGACTGGTGAATATCGCCCTGCCGCGGGTTAGAGATTTCCGGGGAATTTCCGGGAAAGCCTTTGATGGTCGGGGGAATTATTCAATGGGGATTCGGGAACAGATTATCTTCCCCGAGATCAACTTTGATAAAATTGATAAAGTCAAAGGGTTGAACATTTCCATCGGCACCACCGCCAAAACGGATGAGGAAGGGAAGGAATTGCTCCGTCTGTTGGGAATGCCTTTTCGGAATTAAGGAAATTTTATAGGACGCGGATTCACCCTGTTAGATTTTCCCTGAAAATCCGCCTCCCATCAAAGAGAAGAAAGGATAGGCTGTGGCCAGAACTGCCCTGATCATCAAAGCTAAAAGAAAACCAAAATTCAAAGTACGGACCTACCACCGCTGTCCAATGTGTGGGCGTTCGAGAGGGTATTACCGTAAGTTCGATTTATGTCGGATCTGTTTTCGCAACCTGGCCTTGCGAGGAGAGATTCCCGGCGTTATCAAGTCCAGCTGGTAGAGGACTTCAGTCAGGGAGGATAAAAGAGATGGGGATGACCGACCCCTTGGCAGACATGCTCACCCGCCTGCGGAATGCCAACAGGGCGAAACACGAGAAGGTGGACGTTCCAGCTTCCAACCTCAAGGGCCATGTAGCGCGCATTCTTAAGGATGAAGGCTATATCAAAAACTATAAAGTCATCAAAGACGGGAAGCAGGGAATTTTGAGAATCTACTTGAAGTATGAAGGGGAGACCAAAAAGCAAATTATCAGCGGTTTAAGAGTCATCAGCCGGCCAGGCTTGCGGAAGTATGTGCCCAAGGACGAAATCCCGCTGGTGCTCCGGGGCCTCGGAATTTCCGTACTGTCCACCTCCAAGGGAATCATCACGGATAAGGAAGCCCGGAAGCTGAACGTGGGCGGCGAGCTGCTCTGTTCGGTATGGTAAGAATTCGAGGGAGATGATCATGTCGCGAATTGGAAAAAAACCTGTTTCTCTTCCCCAGGGGGTGAAAGTCCTTTTGGAAAGGCCTTTCGTAAGAATTTCGGGCCCCAAAGGGAATCTGAGTCAAAAATTAGACGGGGGAGTAACCCTCGCGGTGGAGCAGGATCAAGTATGGGTGAAACCGCCTGACGACCCCAAAAAGGGAAAAGCCCTGCAGGGGCTCACCCGCACCCTTATTGCCAACATGGTTAAAGGGGTGAGCCAGGGGTTTGAGCGGGTGCTGGAAATTAATGGGGTAGGCTACCGGGTGGAGTTGCAGGGTAACGCCTTGAATTTTAATCTGGGCTATTCTCACCCGATTCGCTTTGCTCTCCCCGAAGGGGTTAAAGCCGAAGTGGAACGTCAGAACCGCCTCACCCTGCGGGGGGTGGACAAGCATCTGTTAGGACTAACGGCCGCCAAAATTCGCAGCCTCCGCCCTCCGGAGCCTTACGGGGGGAAGGGGATTAAGTATGCCGAAGAGGTCATCCGCCGCAAGGCCGGAAAGACCGCCGCCGCATAAATTATTTTATGGTATGCGGATTTACCCTGTTAGATTTTCCATATCTAACAGGGTAAACGCAGGTTTTCAGGATATTAAAAAGAAATTGATCTGTTTTTTCTGCGCAAACCTGCGTCCAATAAATTTAATAAAAAGGAAACGGGCGTGTTAAGAAAAGAGAAAGTGGTAGCGCGCAAGCGCAGGAAGAAGCGAGTGAGCTCCAAGGTGCGGGGCACTCTGGAGCGCCCCCGCCTCTGTGTTTTCAAAAGTTCCCGGCATATTTACGCCCAGCTGATTGATGATTCACGCGGACAAACTTTGGCTGCGGCCTCTTCCCAGAATCCGGAATGGAGAGGAACGGAACGGGAGAAGGGGAAAGCGGGAATGGCCAGACGGGTCGGCACTCTGATTGCCGAAAGAGCTTTAGCCAAGCAGGTGCAAAAGGTGGTCTTCGACCGCAATGGGTTTTTGTACCACGGGCGGGTCAAGGCTCTGGCCGAGGCAGCGCGCGAGAAGGGGTTGGATTTTTAAATAGCGATCAGCGTTCAGCAATCAACAAGATCGATTAAAAAATATTACTGACGACTGATAGCTGAAAGCTTGCAAAAGGGAGGATATTCATTGGCGCAGATTAACCCGGAAGAACTTGAGCTCGTCGACCGCGTGGTGCATATCAACCGTGTGGCCAAGGTGGTCAAAGGCGGAAGAAGATTCAGCTTCAGCGCCCTGGTCGTGGTGGGAAACGGAAAAGGAGTTGTCGGGTTCGGCTTGGGTAAAGCGAACGAAGTACCCGAAGCCATTCGTAAGGGAATCGACCAGGCCAAAAAGAACTGGATCCAAGTTCCCCTGGTCCGCGGTTCAATTCCCTTCGAGGTTGTCGGGCGCTTTGGGGCGGCGCGGGTATTTTTAAAACCGGCCTCCGAAGGAACCGGCGTCATCGCCGGCGGAGCTGTGAGGGCGGTTTTAGAGTCAGTCGGGATCGTCAACATTTTGACAAAATGCCTGGGCTCGCGCAACCCCCACAATGTCATAAAGGCAACGATTGAAGGCCTGCGCATGCTGAAAACACCGGAGGACATTGCCGGCAAGCGGGGGAAAATGGTGGCAGAAATTCTTTAGCTTCCTTTGCGTTCTCGGGCAGTCCGGGTAGCCGATCGTTAATTTCCTTGAAGGATGAGATATGGAAGAAAGAATGATTCAGGTGCAATTGGTGCGGAGTGAAATTAGTCAGCCGGAAACTCAACGCCGGACTTTAAGGGGACTGGGTTTGACCAGGATGCAGCGAACGGTAAAACTCAAGGATACGCCGGCCATCCGGGGAATGATCCGGAAAGTTTCTCATTTGGTGCGAGTAATCGAAAGTTAGGGGATCGATAGATGAAGCTTGGCGATTTAAGGCCTCCGCAAGGAGCGAAAAAAAAGAGCAAAAGGATCGGCCGGGGCGAAGGATCTGGTCACGGAGGAACTTCCACGCGCGGGCATAAGGGGCAGAAAGCCCGCTCGGGCGGTAAGGTTTCCCGGGGCTTTGAGGGCGGCCAGATGCCCATGCAAAGGCGCCTCCCCAAACGGGGGTTCAAAAACCCTTTCCGCAAGGAGTATGAGGTTGTTAACATCCGGGATTTGACCCGCTTTCCAGCAGGCACGGTGGTGGATTTGGCGGCGCTAAAAGCTTCGGGTCTGATAAAAAAGATTCGGTGGGGAGTCAAAGTGTTAGGCGATGGGTCTATTAACCATCCTTTGACTGTCCAGGCGCATCATTTCAGCATAACCGCCCAAAACAAGATTGAGGATGCTGGGGGAAAAACGGAGGTTCTCTAAAAATTGTTACAGGGATTCCAAAACATTCCTAAGATTCCGGAGCTGAAGCGCAGGGTCATCATCACCCTTCTTTTGCTGGCGGTTTATCGCATCGGGGTGCATGTTCCCACTCCGGGCATCGATGCCGCGGCCTTGTCGGCCTTCTTTGCTCAAGCCAAAGGAACGCTCTTTAGTTTTATCGATATGTTTTCCGGAGGGGCTTTCGAGCGGCTGTCGGTATTCGCCCTGGGGATTATGCCCTATATCAGTTCTTCGATCATCCTGCAGCTCCTTACGGTGGTGGTTCCCCATCTGGAGCGGCTGTCCAAAGAAGGGGAGGCCGGGAAGAAAAAAATCACCCAGTACACCCGCTATGGTACAGTGCTCCTCAGCCTGATCCAAGGGTTTGGCATCAGCGTCGGACTGGAGCGGATGACCGGTCCGGGCGGGGAGCTGGTGGTCATGGACCCGGGGTGGTCCTTCCGTTTAATGACTATGATAACCCTCACGGCCGGCACATCTTTCATCATGTGGCTGGGTGAACAAATCACGGAAAGGGGAATCGGCAACGGAATTTCCCTGGTTATTTTTTCAGGAATCGTGGCCGGCTTGCCCTCCGCCATCGGCGGCAGTTTTCGCTTGATCCGCACTGGTGAACTGGGAATCCTGGTTACTCTCTTCCTGATCCTTCTGATGGTGGCAGTGGTCGGGGCGATCGTTTACGTGGAGAGGGGGCAGCGACGCATTCCGGTGCAATACGCCAAGCGCATTGTCGGCCGGAGAATGTACGGGGGGCAGAGCACCCACCTGCCGCTGAAGGTCAACACGGCTGGGGTCATTCCCCCGATATTCGCCTCCTCCATTATCATGTTTCCGGCGACCATTGCCAATTTCCTGGAACATCCCTGGATGAAAGCCATTGCTACCCAGTTGGAGCCCGGGTCGGTGATTTATGAGCTCATCTACGTGGCTTTCATTTTTTTCTTCTGTTATTTTTACACGGCGGTTACCTTCAACCCCACGGATGTGGCCGACAACATGCGCAAATATGGCGGATACATCCCCGGGATACGTCCCGGACAGAAAACGGCAGAATTCGTGGACCGCGTTTTAACCCGGCTCACTTTCAGCGGAGCGGTTTATGTATCGGCCATCTGCGTTCTACCTTCCGTCCTGATCACCAAGTTTCACGTGCCGTTCTATTTCGGGGGAACAGCCTTGTTAATCGTTGTGGGAGTGGCTCTGGATACTGTAGGGCAGATCGAATCCCACATGTTGATGCGCCATTATGAAGGGTTCATGAAACGGGGGCGGATCAAGGGGAGAAGATAGGGGGAGAGATGAGTTCGTTGCCGCCTCTGCCGGAAGAGGACAAAATCATTTTGAAGTCTTCGCAAGAGATCGAAAAGATGCGGCGCAGCAATCAGATCGTGGCCGAGGTTTTGGAGGAGATGAAAGCCGCGGCTCAACCCGGGGTCACCACAGGGGAGCTGGGTGAACTGGCCGAGGCTCTGTTAGCCAAGCGCAAAGCCCGTTCGGCCTTCAAAGGATACAACGGATTTCCGGCTGCCCTGTGCACCTCTGTGAATGAGGAAGTTGTTCACGGTATCCCTTCGGACCGGGTCCTTAAGGAAGGGGACATCCTGAGTTTGGATTTCGGAGTGATCTTTGATGACTTTTATGGGGATGCAGCCATCACCCTGCCCATCGGGCGCATCTCGCCGGAAGCAGAGCGCTTGCTTAGGGTAACGGAGGAGGCGCTTTACCTGGCCATCGAAGAGGCCAGGCCGGAAAATCGCCTCCAGAATATTTCCGCGGCGATTCAAAAGCATGTAGAAGCTCGCGGATTCTCGGTGGTGCGGGAATTTGTCGGGCATGGCATTGGCAAGCATTTACATGAAAAACCCCAGGTCCCCAATTTTGGAGTTCCCGGACGCGGAGTTCGCTTGAAACCCGGGATGACCCTGGCCATTGAGCCTATGATCAACGCCGGGAGTTACGAAGTGATGATTCTCAAAGATGGCTGGACGGCCGTGACCAAGGACAGAAGTCTTTCTGCGCATTTTGAACATTCCGTGGCGGTGACGGAAAACGGGCCGGATATTTTAAGTAAACTGTAAAGTTGATGATCTCGTAAAAAGTCAAAATTTGGATGGCAAAGTAAAAAGCTCCATAT
>JASEHN010000047.1 GCA_030018715.1 Thermodesulfobacteriota bacterium
CGCCCCATATGCGGAGATATAAGCGCCTTATGATTCCAATCCCGCCATGGCGGGATCTGGCCCCCGGCCCCTGGAATCCCTTGGCCTTTACAACACACTTTTTTTCAAAGAGCTAAACTGTTAAAAATTATCTTTAGTTTTCAATCCAATGCCTTATCTCTATTCCTTGATCCCGGTTTTCTGCATGACCCATCGGCGAAGTTGTATCTTGTCAACTTTGCCCACGCGAGTGACCGGCCAATCCTGTTCTGAAATATTCATGACCCGCTTGGGAATTTTGAATCCCGCCAACTTCCCTTTACAATGAATTCTGACTTCTTCCAAAGATAAATCCTTTCCCGATCGCGTCTGTACGATTGCCGTAACGGATTCACCCCATTCTTCATCTGGTAAGCCGATGACCTGGACTGACTGAATATCCGGATGTCCTTCCAGAAAAACTTCAACCTCCTTTTGCGAAACGTTTTCTCCCCCGGTCTTGACCATTTGCTTATACCGCCCCCGGTAATAAAGATAAATCTAAAATCTAAGCCATTGAGCCTGCCGAATGGGTGGAGATAACCACCACTTTGGGCACTACCCCCGGAGATTTCTCCTGAGAAAGACCGGCTACGGCAAAGATTAAGAAAATGCCCAGAGCTAACCCCAAGCCTATCCATTTCTTCGGATGATTCATAATTTTACCCCTCCTTGTTATAAGAATTTCTTTCTTCATCTGGATTAGTCACGTTCTTTTCTTTATATTTTTTCAGCTGATAACCGGCCTTTTCTCGATCCCAGGTGCTTTTATTTACACCCATCTCTTTTAAATTACTTTTCATAACTTTTTGCGTGGTGGTCTTTGGAAGGATGTCTAAAAACTCCACGTATCTGGGAACCATGAAGTAGGCCATGCGCGGTTCACAATAGGCGATTAATTCCGCAGGAGTCAATTTATGTCCGGGTTTCAACACCACACAAATTTTTACTTCATCCTCACCCATTTCCGCGGGCACACCCACGGCCGCGGACTCCAAAACATGCGGGTGGGCGTCGATGACTTTTTCAACCTCATAGGTGGAAATATTTTCACCCCGGCGGCGGATGGCGTCCCTTTTTCTATCGACAAAATAAAAATAGCCTTCTTCGTCCATGTAGGCGTAATCACCAGTGCGCAACCAGCCTCCTCTGGTCTTTTCAGCCGTTGCTTCCGGCATCTTATAATATTGGGGCAGTTGTAGGTTTGGATCCACAAATTTAAAAACCAATTCCCCTACCTGATAAG
Organism: Thermodesulfobacteriota bacterium; assembly: GCA_030018715.1. Lineage (GTDB taxonomy): Bacteria > Desulfobacterota > SM23-61 > SM23-61 > SM23-61 > JAHJQK01. Next base: position 1,265 of record JASEHN010000047.1, read on the forward strand.
TCGGGAGATCCTGGTCGTTTTCGTCCACCACCCGGGCTAAATTGACGGGGATTGCTTTCCCCATCGAGCCCACCTTCCCGTCATAATTTCGTAAAGCCCCCCCTTCCGAACTGCCGTATAGCTCTAAAATTTTCACTTGAAAACGCTCTTGAAACATTTCCCAGCCAGCGGCAGGAGTACCCGCGCTGATTCCTATGCGCAAGGGATTTTCGGAATCATTTTTCTTCTCCGGTTGTTTGAGCAGAATTGGAATCATGGCCCCGAGAAAAGATGTTATGGTCACGTGGTATCTCCTGATGTCATCCCAGAACCGTCTGGCGCTGAACCGTTTTGCCAGGAATGTGCTGGCATCGGCGGCGATGGCCGCCCAGGTCGTGGCATTTTGACCGTTGATATGGAAAAGGGGAAGGGTAGTCATAAAACGATCGTCCGGCGTGGCCTGGGCAAAAGAGGCCACCGAGAAACCCGACGTATAGGAATAGGATTGGGTCTTTAAAACTCCTTTGGGTAAACCTGTGGTCCCGGCGGTGTAGACAATCATCATCCAATCGTCATTTTTTACTTCAATGTCCGGGGAATGGCTGGAGCCTCGGAAAAAATCAGGCCAGAGAATAATTTCTTCCCTGGTTTCCAAACTATGACCAAAAGATGGAGCATGCACGATAATTCTTTTGATATTTTTAAGGTCCTTGCGGATAAAGTTTATGTTTTCCAAAAAAGGCAGGCTTACGACAATTGTTTCCGCATCACAATGCTGGATGATATAGGCCAAACCTTCCCCTTTTAAGGCGACATTTATGGGAATAGTCCAGGCTCCTATTTTGGCTAATCCAAACCAGGCATAAAGGAATTCCGGGCAGTTTTCCATCACCATGGCTACTTTGTCATTTTTCTTTAGCCCGAGGCTTAGGAAAGAATTAGAAGCAATGTTGGCCCTTTCATTGATCTGCCGATAAGTAATCTGTTGATCTTCGTAAAAAAGAAAGACTTTTTCTTGATTCCTTTCGGCTTTGTCCTCCAATATCCGGCCTACAGTTCGCTCCGACATCAGATAGGACTTTATTGGGTTATCCATAAATACCTTCGATTCTCCTTTTCAGGCACGGCCGATTGAACCCCTTTTTTTGCATAGACCAGGGAGATTATGGAAAGGTCTCTTTTTAGCCTTTCACCGATCCGGCCCCCCAAGATTTAATAGTCCATCAGGAAGGCATAAATGAGAACGGGGGGGAAGACAGGCGAGCATGGCTCCGGCGATAAGTCCACCTCAATGGTAAACGTCCCCTTGATCATTGTTAAAAAACCAAGTTGCCTGTGATAAAACTGTAACCACAAAACACCTTAATCTATTGGCAAAAACATTCAGGGCAAAATATGTAACGGAAATGAATTGGCAGGTAAAATTTGGGTTGATTATAAAGAAAATGATTGTAGAAGTCAAATAATTTTTTTATTGATTAGCGAAGGTCAATTTATTTCGGGCGTTTGTCATAAATTCCTTGACGAAAAAAAATAATTTAAGTATTTTTTATCTGAAAGAAAAAACGCAAACCTCTCGGAGGCGAAAAATATATGAGCCGGCACTCGAAATTAAAACAACCCGTTCAGCCAGTGGAGGTTCGGATAGAAAATACCCTGGCCGACCTATTACGCAGAATGGGCCATACTGCTTTCCAGGGGAAGAACCTTTCCTGGGCGGTTCAGATATGGTTAGAGATGCTCAAGAATGAGACAACCATACTGCTCGGTTTAGCGGGCGCTTTGGTTCCGGCAGGGATGCGCCATTTGCTCGTTTATCTCATTAAGAACCGGATGATTGACTGCCTGGTTTCCACGGGAGCAAACCTTTTCCATGATCTTCATGAAACCCTGGGAAAATTCCATTGGCAGGGAAATTGTTCCCTTGATGATGTTGAGCTGAAAAAAGAAGGGATCGACCGCATTTATGATGTCTTTGCCGTGGAAAAGGAATTTGTGGAGACGGATCGCTACATCATGGGTTTCGCCCGCTCTTTGCCGCCCGGGCAGCCCTTAACCACCCGTGAATTCTTTTTGCGCCTGGGAGAGCAACTTATCCGGGAGGGTAAAGGCGAGGGAATTATCACGGCTGCAGCCAAAGCCGGAGTGCCCATTTATTGCCCGGCAATGGGAGATTCTTCCATCGGGATTGCCTTGGCCCTGGAAAAAAGCGACCGTCCCCTGCTCTTTGACATTCTAACTGACGTGCGCGAGACCGCCTATATTGTTGCCCAATCAAAAGCCACCGGGGTAATTTTTTTGGGTGGGGGAACTCCGAAAAATTTCATTCAGCAGACGGAAGTAACGGCCAACTTAATGGGTCTCAAAGTCCAGGGACACCGGTACGCCATCCAGGTGACGACGGACGCGCCCCACTGGGGCGGATTGAGCGGTTGCACTTTCGAGGAAGCCCAATCCTGGGGAAAGATTTTTGAACGCGCCCAAAAGGTTACCCTCTATTGCGATGCCACGGTCGCCCTACCTCTTGTGGCCACGGCCGTGGCCCAGGAGAGCCAAACGTTCCTTTCCCGGCGCATCCGGCCGGATATGCCAAAACTTTTTTCTAAACCTCAGAAAAGAAAAACATCCGGGAAAAGAGGGCAGAGATGAGCGATCAACCTTCCACCATTCCCTTTAATTTTGGCGGACTTCCTCGCCATGAATCCCTCCTGGAAAATTCACGGGTCGTCTTTTTGCCTGTTCTCTACGACCTGACCAGCACTTACCTTCCGGGATCCCGCCGCGGGCCTCTGGCCATTTTGGAAGCTTCCACCCACATGGAGCTTTTTGACGAAGAATTAGACCAAGAAACTTACCGGATTGGTTTTCATACCGTCGAACCCCTGCAGGCAGTGTCTTCCGGCCCGGAAGAAATGGTCCGGCAAATTCAGGCCTGTGCCGGCAAGCTGATTCGCCAAAATAAATTTCCCGTGCTCATCGGAGGAGAGCACACCGTCACCCTGGGAATGGCCCGGGCCATCAAAAAGAAATATCCCAAAGTCTCCTTCCTCCAGTTGGATGCGCATGCCGACCTGCGCGATTGTTACGAAGGAACATCGTTCAGCCATGCTTGCGTGGGCCGCCGGCTGACGGAATTGGGCCCCCTGGTTCAAGTGGGCCTGCGCAGTTTGACCCGGGAAGAAAGGGCCTTCCAAAAAAAGGGGGGGGTAACCTCCTTTTTCTGGCATCTTCTATCTGAAAATCCCGATTGGGAAGAAAGGGTATGCCAGGATCTTTCTTCAGAGGTTTACGTAACTATTGACCTGGATGTCCTCGATCCGGCTAATATGCCTGCGGTGGGCACGCCGGAACCGGGAGGGTTCAACTGGAAAACCCTGACCCAATTACTGCGGCGAATCGCCCGGGAGAAAACCGTCGTCGGATTCGACGTGGTTGAACTGACCCCCATCCCGGGCTTGATCGCCCCGGATTTCCTGGCTGCCAAACTGATTTACAGATTTTTGGGAGAAATATTTTATCGCTCACTCGGTAGCGAAAAAAAATCAAAACATAGAAAAGGAGGGTGAAGATAGTGGAACCCTTGGTCCCGCGAAAACTTTTTTTTACTAAGGGAGTGGGCGGTCATAAAGAAGAGCTGCGCTCTTTCGAGCTGGCCCTGCGCGACGCCGGTATTGAAAAGGCCAACCTGGTTACTGTTTCCAGTATTCTTCCGCCCCGCTGTAAAATCATCCCCCGCGTCCAGGGACTCCGGGAACTCGTCCCCGGGGGCATCACTTTCTGCGTTTTGGCCAAATGCAGCACCAACGAACCTCGCCGCCTGATCGCTGCCTCCATCGGCTGCGCCATTCCTTCGGAAAAATCGCTGTACGGCTACCTCAGCGAACATCATGCCTATGGCCAAACCGAAAAAGAAGCCGGGGATTATGCCGAGGATCTTGCCGCGGCCATGCTGGCCTCCACCCTGGGCATGGAATTCGACGAAGACAAGAGCTGGGATGAAAAAAAGGAGTTTTACCGCATCAGTGATAAAATCGTGCGCACAACCAACATTACCCAGTCCAGTATCGTCAAAAGCGGATGGTCAACAGTGGTGGCCGCTGCTGTCTTCCTTTTTGAGGGTAAGTTGGAGGCGTCATGAAAGTGGGATTATGCTTCAACCTGAAGAAGCCCTCAGAAGATCCCTCGGCCGATGATCTCTATGCTGAATGGGATGATGAGGAAACCATTGAAGCAGTCCGTTCCGCTCTGGCCGGCAAACACCGGGTAATTATGGTTGAAGGCGGCGAAGAAGCCTTCGAAAAATTCCGCAAGTTCCGGCCCGATATTGTTTTCAATATCGCCGAAGGGCTGCACGGCCCCAGTCGCGAGCTGCAGATCCCGGCCATGCTGGAGATGCTGCGCATCCCTTATACCGGATCTGATCCTCTGACCTTGGCCCTTTGCCTGGATAAATCCCTGGCCAAGGAAGTACTGAGCTACCATGGAATTCCTAACCCCCCCTTCGCCGTCGTTTATGACTTGCCGGGAATGAAGAACTTGCCCCCTTTTCCCTTGATGGTCAAACCCCTCTGGGAAGGATCGAGTAAAGGCATCGGCAACAAGGCCCTGGTGCGCACGTCAAAGCAACTGAAGGAGCAGGTATCCACGATTCTAACCAAGTATGGCCAACCGGCCCTGGTGGAGAAATACCTGCCGGGCCGGGAGTTCACGGTTGCCCTCCTGGGCAACGCTGTGGACCTGGAAATACTCCCCATCGTTGAAATCCATTTTGAGCAATTACCACCGGACATCAACCCCATTTACTCCTACGAAGCCAAATGGATCTGGGATACTGTGGAGAAGCCTTTAGAAATTTTTACCTGCCCGGCTAAAATTTCTTCCCGGCTTGCCAAAAAAATCCGGGACGTCTGCCGGAAGGCCTTTCTGGCCCTGCGCTGCCGGGACTGGTGCCGTATTGATATTCGCCTGGATGACTCGGGCGAGCCCAATATCCTGGAGCTGAACCCGCTGCCCGGTATCCTGCCCAACCCAGATGCCAACTCCTGCTTTCCCAAGGCCGCCCGGACCGCCGGTTTATCCTACAGCGGTTTGATCAACCGCGTTTTGCAAACCGCCTGCCGGAGGGTTGGACTAAAACCATGAAAAAGCTTTCGATCCTCATCCTCTACACCCTGCCCTCACCCCTTTTCCCCGATGGGACTCCTGATCTAATCGGCCAGGAGTCCGTTCGTTCCCGCCTTCGGTCTGTGCAGCAGGCCCTGCGCTCTTTAGGCTATTCGGTAAAAACCCTAAAAGCCGATGACCAGCTCCCTTCATTGCTGGAAAAAATTCTTTCAACCCGGGCCGATTTAATCTTCAACCTCTGTGAAGAATTTTTCGGTCAAACCCGGCTGGAGATGAACCTGGCAGCGCTTCTGGAGCTTCTGGATATCCCTTTTACAGGCTCTCCGGCCTTGGTTCTGGCCCTTTCCCAGGATAAAGGGAAAACCAAGTCCATCTTCGCCCACTACAATATTCCCACTCCTCCTTTCCGGGTCTGGCAACCAGGAGAAAAAGAATCACTGGACGGGTTGCGATTTCCGCTCATCGTCAAGCCCCTGCGGGAAGATGCCAGTCTGGGCATCGACAACGACGCTTTTGTGGAGGATGAAAAATCACTTAGCCGGCAGGTTCAAAAAATCTACCATGGATATAAACAATCGGTTTTAGTCGAGGAATACATCGATGGCCGCGAGCTGAATGTTTCCATCCTGGGCAATGACCATCCGCAGGTTTTACCCATATCCGAGATCGACTTCTCCTCCATGCCCCCCGGCTTACCCAGAATTTGCGGCTATTCAGCAAAATGGGTGGAGGGAAGCCAGGAATTTTGCCATACGGTCCCGCGCTGCCCGGCGCTTCTTTCGCCGGAAATCGAAAAAGAAATTTTCCGCATATCCCTTAAAGTTTACCAGGTCATGGAATGCCGCGATTACGCTCGCGTAGACATACGCCTAAGCCGGGACGGAATCCCTTACGTTCTGGAGGTCAATGCCAACCCGGACATATCCCCCGATGCCGGAATGGTCCGTTCGGCCCGCGCGGCCGGCTTTACTTACCCCGAATTCCTCGGCCGTATCGTGGATTTGGCCCAGGCCCGGAGCCATTCCGCACAGCCCCGGCGCCGGCCCAGGGTGGCTTACCCGGAAAGAGAACCCCGTGCCTGAAAATCCATCCCCAGCAAAACAGGCTCAAAGGAATTCTGGCCGGGAGGAAATCATCCCGGAGAAAACAACTTCCGGCAAAGTGGACCGGAATTGGAATGATGAAGATGTTCTGCCCGCTGTTCTTTCTCCCGATACTGAATTTGTTTTTAAGCGCATGACCGAAGAAACACTCCTGGCCGCTCACTCAGCCAACGGGCATCGAATCCTGGACGTTGGCTGCGGCCGGGGGATCGACGCCATTTCCCTGGCTAAAAAGGGCGGAATTTTATTCGGCTGCGAACCCTCCCGCATCATGCTTAGGAAAGCAAAAGACTGGACCAAAGATTCCGGAGAGATGGTCTGGCTGGTGAGCAGCCTGGCTGAAGACCTGCCGTTCCGGAATAGTTCCTTCGCCCGGGTGGTTTGCAAAGGAGCGATTGATCACTTTGTCAACCCCGATCTGGCAGTAGCGGAAATGTGCCGCGTAGCCTCTTCCGAAGGGAAAGTGGTCATTTCCGTGGCCAATTTTGAGAGTTTAAGCTGTTCACTGGCCAAGAAGCTGAACAGGTTATTTCAGCGCTACCGGAAACAGGAAATTGCCCGTCCGCATATCTGGGAAGTCCCGGCGGACCACACATTCAAATTTGATTATCCATCGATAACTGCCCTGGCCCGGCGGCATTTGCGGATTGAGAACATTCAGGGGACTTCCCTCTTCTGGGGTTTCCCTCACTGGTCGAATACTTTAAATAAATTTCCCCGCCCGGTCGCTTTATTTTTCCTGAGATTGTTAGATCGCATAGCTTCCTGGCATCCCCAATGGAGCGATGTGTTAGTTATCAGCGGCAAGCCCCGAAAGAATCTTTCGGAATGAGAAAGGAGCAAAGTAAATGGGTGATACTTCCCGCGTTTGGGGCGCTTTATTGTGCCTGGCCATCCTCGGCGTGGCTATCTTTTTTCTGTGGGGCATCTCCGTCCAGAGCTACTGGGCCCTGGCCATCCCTGTACTCATTGGATTTCTGGGAATCCTGACTCTCGGTTTTTGGATCGGCTGGACGATCTTGACCATCAAGACCTCTCCGCCGGCCCCCGAATCCACGATAGAACCTAAGGCCGGTAACAAATCACAACCAAGCGTTGAAGGCAACCGAGCCGCAGAAGAAAGGTCTTCATAAGAAAGCCCGATGAAAATCTGCCTCCTCTGCTACAGAGGGAATCCCTACTGCGGCGGCCAGGGTGTGTATCTCTATTTTTTATCCCGGGAGCTGGCCCGGATGGGCCATTCTTTGACGATTCTGGTCGGCTCCCCGCAGCCCTGGCCCATGCCCTGGGCTAAAATTATCAACGTGGAAAACCTGAATCTCTGGGGGGTGCGCAAAAATTTTCTTCCCCCGGGAGATCCTTGGCGCATTATCCGCCCACTCAATTTTTTCGAATTTGCCGCTACCCGCATAGGTTTTTTTCCGGAGATGCTCATCTTCAGCATTCGCGCCCTCGGCCTTCTTAAAAAAATGATTCCGAATGAAAACTTCGACATTCTTCATGATGTGCAATCCCTGGGGTATGGGCTTTTAATGACGAAATTTTTCCGCCTGCCCCTGGTCACCACGGTACATCATCCCTTGACCATAGACTACCAGGCCAGCCTGGAACGCGACCGGAACTTCCAAGAGAGATACTATACGGTGGTCTTCTACCCTCTGTCCATGCAACGCCGGGTAATCCGGCATTGTGACCGGGTCATTACATCTTCGGGCGAGACCGCCCGGGAAATCCAGCGGGCCTTTGGGATCCCACTCAGCAAAATTCGCATGGTCTATAACGGATTGGATGCTGACTTTTTCCGGCCGTTAAACAACGAACTCAGGAAGCCAAACAGCCTGCTTTTTGTTGGAAACACCGACGACACCAAAAAAGGCGTCTTGTATATTCTGCAAGCCATGACCCTTCTTCCGCCAGAGGTTTCCTTAACCATCGTCGATGAGGGAGCGCCTCTCAAAACCTATGCCCCGCAGCTTGTCCGGGAACTCGGGCTGACCTCACGGGTTACATTTACCGGAAAATTATCCGCTGAGGATCTCCGCAAACTCTATACTTCCTCGAAACTCGTAGTCCTTCCTTCCCTTTATGAAGGGTTCGGATTGCCGGCAGCAGAGGCCATGGCCTGTGGCACCCCGGTGGTGGCCACCCGCGCTGGGGCCCTGCCGGAAGTCGTGGGGGAGGACGGAGCCGGCATCCTTATTCCCCCCCGGGATCCTCAAGCTCTGGCAGCGGGGATTATAAAAGTTCTCGGGGACGAAGCCGGCAGGAAACAAATGGGAATGATGGGCCGAAAGCGCGTAGAAGAGCTTTTTACCTGGGAAAAAGTGGCTGAGCGGACCGTTGAGGTTTATAAGGAACTTTTAAAAAATGGGGTGTAAGGTATAAGGTGTAAGGTTTTTTCTGTTAACGCTATGCGCTTTGCCCTTTGGCGATAGGAGATAGATTTGAAAATCGCTTTGCTTAGTTATCGCGGTAATCCATATTGCGGAGGTCAGGGAATTTACCTGACCTACCTGGCCAATGAGCTGGTGAAGCTCGGCCATGAAGTGCACGTCATCGTTGGCCCACCCTGGCCCTTGTTCTTAAAAGGGGCTTTCGTGCACCGGGTGGAAAATTTCAACTTCTTCGGGAAGAAAAAAGATTTCCTCCCCCCGGCTAATCCTTTCAAAATATTTTCCCCTTTGAATTTCTACGAATTCAGCGCCTCGCGTTTCGGTGTCTTCCCGGAGATTAAAGCCTTCAGCTTCCGCGCCTTCTTCAAATTGTTGGAACTGGCCAGGACCCACAGCTTTGACATCCTCCATGATAATCAATGCCTGGGCTATGGAATGCTCCTCTGGAAGCTGTTAGGGGTTCCCGTAGTTTCCACCCTCCATCATCCCCTATCCATCGACCGGGCTACCTGGTTCGAACAACCCGCAGACCTGAAACAAAAGGTGAAGCGGGTCCTATATTATCCGTTAATCATGCAGAGAATCGTCAGCAATCGTCTGGACCGGATCATAACCGTTTCCCATGATTCCGCCCGGGAAATTACTCGAGCTTTCGGCGTGGCCCCGGAAAAAATTCGCGTGGTCTATAATGGTTTGGACAACCGGGAATTTGCCCCTTTACCCGGCCTGTCCAAAAAACCCAAGAGCCTCATTTTCGTCGGTAATTCCGAGGACCGCAAAAAAGGCCTTCTCTATCTTCTCCAGGCCATGACCTACCTTCCCAAGGATGTCACCCTTACGGTAGTGGACGGCGGCGCTCCCCAACGATCCTTTGCCCCCCCGCTTACGGATAAGTACCATATCGGGCATCGCGTTCATTTTACCGGAAAGATCGACCCGGGAGACCTGGTTCGCCTTTACTGCGGCGCTGAGGTCGCTGTGGTTCCCTCGTTGTATGAAGGTTTTGGCTTCCCGGCTGCCGAAGCCATGGCCTGCGAGCTTCCGGTGGTAGCCAGTACAGCCGGCGCTCTTCCGGAAGTCGTGGGTAATGATGGGGCGGGAATTCTGGTGCCGCCGAGAAACGCCACGGCTCTGGCTCAAGCCATTACCCGCCTTTTAAAAGACCCCGCCCTCCGCCAGGGCATGGGGCAGGCTGCCCGCCGCCGCGTTCTCCGCTTATTCACCTGGGAGAATGCCGCCCGCCAGATGGTCGAAGTCTATAAGGAAACAATCCATGCTCACCGTTGATTTTCGCCGCTTGCCCCTGCGCCAGGGCGATCTTGTGCTCGATGCCGGCTGCGGAGAGGGCCGGCATGTCTTTGAATGCTTCCGCCATGAATGCGCCATACTGGGGATGGACCTCAGCCACCACAGCCTTCTCAAAGCCCGTTATGTTTTAGGGCAAATGCGCCTGCGTAAGGAAGCCAGGGGCCGGGTTTTGCTCCTTAGGGGCGATGCCCTGCGTTTTCCCTTTGCGGATGGAATTTTTGACAAGATAATTTGCGCTGAGGTTATTGAACATGTTGCCGATGACCGGCTGGGCATAGCCGAATTAGCCCGGATTCTCAAAGTCGGGGGGAAGATCGCGGTTACGGTCCCGACCATGATCACGGAATACGTCTATGACAAGCTTTCTCCGGAATACTTCCGCACCCCGGGGGGTCATATTCGTAAAGTCATCCCCCGGGCCCTGGCTCAGTCCATGGAAGAAAACGGGCTGAGCATTTATGCCGTGGGGTTCGCTCACGCTTTTCACTCCCCTTACTGGCTGCTGCGCTGTATCTTTGGCCTGCACGATGAGAAAGCCGTCATCCCCCTGGGCTACCGGCGGTTCCTCCATCTTTCGCTTTTTTCCAGGCCCCTGCGCATTTCCGAAAAAATCTGCAACTATTTTTTTCCCAAATCCATCATTCTCTACGCCCAGAAGCAAAAGAAAGTTCAGAATTCGGAGTTTTAAGTTCGGAGTTCTTATTTCTTTATTTGTAACACTTTAGCTCTTTGAAAAAAGGTGTGCTGTAAGGGCCAAGGGATTCCAGGGGCCGGGGGCCAGAGCGGCCCGCTTGG
>JASEHN010000635.1 GCA_030018715.1 Thermodesulfobacteriota bacterium
TACACCCCACACCCTACCCCCTACACCCTTTCTATAGGAAGTAGTATTCTGAAGGTTGATCCCTTCCCTTCCTCACTCTCCACTTCGATGCGGCCCCCATGCGCTTCGACGATCATTTTGCTCTGGAAGAGGCCGATACCCATGCCTTGTTTCTTAGTGGTTTTGAAGGGGCGGAAGAGGGATCGTTCCATAAACTCTTTGGACATCCCGCAGCCGTTGTCGCTGACTTTCAGTTCCACCCACCCGTCATTTTGTTTTGTGCTTATACGAATCTCGCCCCCCTCTTTTAGAGCATCGCTGGCATTGAGGACGAGATTGATCACCACATTTTGGATCTGTTCAGGATCTAAAAGAATTTTTGTTACGGGTTTCTGACTATTAATGATTGATATTTTGCTGTTGCCTTTTAAATTTGAAATCGCGTTACGAACAAGCTCGTTAAGATCGATTTCCACTTTTTTCAGATCAAGCTTCTGGCTTACGGACGAAAGACTGGCGCATATGTTTTTGATTTTCACCACGCTATTTTCAAAATTCTTTATGGCATCCTGGCGAAATTCCGGGTTGTTAAAATATGCCGGCAGATTCTGCAATGTTAGAGAAAGAATGGAGGCCACGTTTTTGAGGTCATGAATCATAAACGAAGATATATTCCGGAAGGTTTCCATTTGCCGGGCCCCGGCAAGTTGTTCTCCCATCCGAACGGCCAATAAAGCTGAGGCCGCCTGGGTTCCCAGGGCTGCTAAAAGGTCAAAGTCATCTTGCCCGTAGCGACCCCCAGTATATTCAGGACCAAGGCCGATTAACCCGACAACCTGTTCGCCGATGGAAATGGGAGCCAATAAAATTAAATGATTTTGCTTTAACAATTCTCTTTTTTTCTTGACTACTTCCTCATCCGCACCATCGGGATTGTTTTCTGGTACATAATAATGCCCATATTTCTTTAAATGACCGATTAAAGAATCATCCAGCTTCCAAAATAAATCTCTTTTTATTTCTTTTGAATCGTCAGGAATAATCATTTTATAACCTCGCTCCTCATCTCCAACCCAGATTGATAAATTTTTGGTATAAAGGCATTCCGTTAAAACTTGATTCAGGGCCTTGACAACTTCTGTTTCTGTAAATGCGCTTTTTAATAAGTCAGAGAATTTAAGCCATTCATCCCGGTATTCGTATTTGTTAACATAAAAATGAGTGCTGATAAAAAAATGTATGCGCCGCCTAATCTTTCCTGAATGAATATAGAGGAACACAGCTACTATACCTAAAGAAATAAAAACCCACTGAAGGATAAAAGAAAAAGACCATCCCAAATAGCGCATGATCAAGGAGATAACCCCAAGGCCTAAAAGATAAATTCCAAAGGCGAGCGGGGCAATCGCAGAGTAAGCTACTTTCCTCGATATGAATATTTTACGATTGAGCAGCCTGTAAGCGGCCACAGCATAGATCATAAATCCCCAGGCGATAGATAAAAGGACTCCGAGCAAGATAAAATGATCCGGTACCAGCCGCAAGTAGGCCACCCGGTAAGACGCTGCCCATACCATGGCTCCGCATACAAAATAACTGCCCACCACCAAAAACTTATACTCCCAGCGATGAGCTGATGAAAGCCCACGCCAGAAGGCTTCCATCCGCCAGGCCATGAAAACCATTGCTGCAAGAACGAAAAGGGCCTGGAAATAGACCATTCCGTAATGATCGAAGAACAAAGACTCTGGGCTTAAAAATATTACAGGCGGGTTTATTAAAGAATAGGCTGCCAGTCCGCCCAGAATAGCCCCTGCTGCAATTTCCGCTAATGAAAGTGACCTGGGTTCAGCCACCCCTTCATTTGTCCTGGAGAGCCGCTGAGCCATAAAAAGCCAGACTATAGCAAAGACGCCTTCGGAAAAAAGGACCACATGGGCAGCATTCGGGTCAAAGTCATAAGCTAAATAAAAATATTCCCCGATAAGCAGCGGCAACCCAAACAATGCCCGCACTAACGATAGGGTAAACTGCCTCTCACCGCTTCGAAAGCGAAAAACAAGCAGGCAGGATACTAAAAGAATAATATTAATGCTGTAAAGAAATATAACCATAACCCCCTACACCCGCCTCCTTATACCCTTTTTCTTCTCATTCCTCAGTCCTTCGTCCTTTGTCCTCGTGCTTTCTCCTTCCCCCTTACGCCTCGCGCCTTAC
>JASEHN010000048.1 GCA_030018715.1 Thermodesulfobacteriota bacterium
TTCCAATAAAAAACCTCTCCTCCCTTTGCAAAAGGGAGGTCGGGAGGGATTTCTGTTCCGCCTGAGGCGGATCAAAACGCTAAATTGTTACAAATTTTCGAATTTCGGTTTTTTATTCTCTGCGCTCTCTGTTTCCTCTGTGGCTAAGGATATTTGAAGTGGAACTGAAAAATCTACGATGGTCGGATAAAGAATTTTTTCAAGAGCGGGAGAATGTAATCTCTCTGTGGCCTACAGGGAGGGAGATCGAGCTATCGGAAACCGTTGACTACCTTCGGAATATTCCCCTGGAAAAAAACTATGCCCTGGAAGTGGTTAAAGCCCAAAAAAAAGGACGGACTCTTGTCCAGCCCCGCGGGGGAGTCGCGCTGGTTGATGAGCACATCGATCTGCTCAAATGGCTGCAAGATTATGGGGGGGCTGATCTCCTTCCTACAACGACAGACACCTATACCCGCAATTTGAGGTTCCAGGAAGCAAAGCGGGGCATCGAAGAAAGCAAACGCGCCGGACGCTCCATGCTCAATGGTTTTCCCCTCGTCAATCACGGGCTGCGCTTGGGGCGCCGGGTATCTGAATCCACCAGGCGCCCGATAATCGTCCTTTCCGGAACAGCCTATCCCCAGCTCACGGCCGAAATGGGGTTTGCGGCCGGTTTTACGGCTTTTTTAGGCGCGGGCATTTCTTACACTGCTGCCTATACCAAAGACCTTCCTTTCGAACAGGGAATTAAAAATTATCAATATGTCGACCGGCTGGTTTCATTTTACCAGGAGAAAGGCATCCGCCTCCACCGGGAGCAACCGGGGTTCCTCACCGGAACTCTTATTCCTCCGGGGATCGGCATCGCCGTGGCCGTCCTGGAAATGCTCATGGCCGCGGGTCAAGGGGTCAAGCATTACAGCATGGGGCTGTGCCAGAGCCTGGACCTTTTTCAGGACGTGGCTGCCCTCTGGGCCTTAAAAGAAGTAGGAGCGGAATACCTTGCCCGTCTGGGATTCGACGATGTTTTTTTCTCTGTGGCCACTCACCAATGGATGCAGGCTTTTCCAACAGATGAACCGCGGGCCTATGCGGTAATTGTTCTGGGAGGGATCATTGCGGCCCTCGCCGGAGTCACCCAGATCATCACCAAGAGCACCCATGAGGCTGAGGGCATTCCCACGAAAGAAGCCAACGCCGAAGGCGTGAAAGCAACTCGCATGGCCATTCATTTGATGCGTTCCAATCGCCTTCCCGAAAACAAGGAGAGCTTGCAAGAAAAAAAGATCATCATCCAGGAATCCTATGCGATATTGAATAAAACTCTGGATATGGGAGAGGGAGATCCGGTTTTAGGGGCTCTGCGGGCCCTTCAGGCCGGCGTTCTGGACATTCCCTGGGCCCCCAACCGGCATGTGGCCGGCAAGGTCATTCCAGTTCGGGATTCTCGCGGTGCGGTCCGCTACCTGGATCATGCCAACCTTCCCCTCACCCCGGAAATCCTTGAATATAACCGGGAGAAAATCAGGGAACGGGAATCTCGGCATGGCCGGAAAATCGATTATGAGGCGGCCATCCATGACGTTACCGAAGTAAGCAAAATGCTCGAAGATGGATTGGACTTTTGGCATTGATTCGGGTTAAAATAATAGTATGTCCAGGGTAACAACAATCCTCCGCAAGAAGTTTCTCCTTATCTTTTCCGCTTTTCTATTATTCCATCTTTTCCTCCCTCCTAACAGCCAAGCCCTTACGCTCCAGGAAGAGCGGGAATTAGGCGAAAAAATTCTGCTCGAAGTCAAAAAGCGCTGGCCGATTCTTCAGGAATCCTCGGTTAACGAATATATCAGGGGCATCGGCAAAGGGATCATCCAGTCCATCGGGCCGCAACCATTCGATTACCAATTTTATATCATCAACTCCCCTGAAGTTAACGCCTTTGCCGTACCGGGAGGAAAGGTTTTTCTGCACAGCGGCTTGATTCTCCTGGTCGAAAATGAAGACGAGCTGGCCGGGGTGATCGCCCACGAAATCGGGCATGTCGTGGCCCGGCACATCGCCAAACGGGGGGAAAAAGCCAAGAAAGTCACTTTAGCCGCTCTCGGGGCCATACTCGCCGGAATATTTTTGGGGGGGCAGGCTGCATCGGCTATTGCCACAACTACAGTGGCCGCCTCCGAGACCGCTTTGCTGAAATATAGCCGGGAAGACGAAGAGGAAGCTGATTACCTGGGCTTAAAATTTATGAATCAAGCCGGGTATGACCGAGGGGGGATGGTTACGATGCTTAAAAAAATGCGCCGAATGCAAGGTCCCGCTTCTGGCGACCCCCCCGCTTACCTTATGACCCATCCGGCTCTCGAAGAGCGTTCCGCTGACCTGGAAATCCAGATGGCCAGGTTTCCCAAAGAAAAGGAAGGTCAAAAAACCACAGGAAACCTGAAAAGAATTCAGACCAAATTGGTTGCCGAAGAGAGGGATATTGTTCGTTCCGTAACCTTTTTTGAAAATTGGGTGAAACGTACGCCGGATGAACCAGAGGCCCTCTTCGGCCTTGGTCTCGCTCAGAAGCGAATGGGGGGACTGGACCGGGCCATCGAAAGCTTTCTTAGGGCAGCCTCGTTGGCCCCCCAGGATGGGGAAATACTGCGCGAGCTGGGCATCACCCATCTTCTAAAAGCCAATCTTGCAGACGCCCAGAAATATCTCGAACGCGCCCGCTTCCTTTCTCCTCTCGACCCCCTGGTTTATTTCCACTTAGGGAGGGTTTATTCTGAACAGAAACTGACCGACGAAGCGCTCCAGGCCCTACTGCGGGCCAGAGAGCTTAATCCTAATTTATCGGAAATTCATTACCACCTGGGAATGGCCTATGGGGCGAAGAACATGCTCGGCCAGGCCTATCAAAGTTTTGGTCACTACTACAAGGCCATGGGCGATCATAAAACGGCCCTGGCCCATTTTCGCAAAGCTCTCCCTTATTTCAGCGAGCAGGCGCCCGAAAGCCGGACAATTCAGAAGGAAATCCAGGACCTTTCCCCCAAGAAAAAAGAGCCTCGGTAGGAAAAACTTGGCCTTAGGAGGTAAGCGCGAATGAATAGAATTTTAACGGTCATTATCGCTTTCATCTTAATTTTCGCCTTAACCGCAGCCATATTTCCCGATTTTTTTTCAAAGGAAACCTGTATGCATGAAGAGGCCAGCAAAAGGTGGGCCAAAGGGAAATTTGTGACCGTTGAGGGCAAAAAGGTCCACTACCTGGAAAAAGGGAACGGAAGCCCATTAATCATGATTCATGGATTCCTGTACCACACGGTAATGTGGCAAAAGAATATCGACGCTCTGGCCGAAAAATTCAAGGTTTATGCCATTGACCTGTGGGGTTTTGGTTACAGCGAACGGCTGGAGAAAATGGATTACAGCTTCGCTCTTTACGGAAAACAGGTGAAAGGATTCATGGACGCTCTGAATATAAAACAGGCAACCCTGGTGGGGCAGTCTATGGGCGGGGGAATCTCGGTCTATGTAGCTGCGCATTATCCCGAGATGGTGGACCGGCTGATTTTAGTCGCCCCGGCAGTCATTCCATATCCGGACACACTCGTCGGCAAGATATATAAACTCCCTTATGTCGGGGAATTTTTAAATGCCCTCCCTGGGGACGCCTTGATGAAAAATAACTTAAAAGCCATCTGGTTTTACGATCAGGGCAAAGTAACCGATGAATATGCGCAGGAAGTCCTGCAGCCCCTTTGCATCAAAGGTTCCCATGATGGCCTCATGTTTATCCTTCGTAACGTTTTAAAAGAACCCTATGTAAAAAAGGAAGCAGAACAATTGGCCCAATTGAACAAATCCATTCTTATCATCCATGGCCGGGAAGATAAGGCCATTCCCCTCAATCGGGCGATCACCTTACAAAAACTCTGGAAGGGATCAAAACTGGCCATCTTCGAAAAGGCCGGCCACAGCCCCCATGAAGAACATCCGGAAAAATTCAACAAGCTGGCCCTGGATTTTCTTTCGGAAAGAAGATGATCTTTTTGGTTTTCCTGAGGTTGAAAATATTTAAGGATCATCTCCAAATTAGTTGATCAAATTTTTAATGAAAGCCTGCCAAGGGCGCGGAAGGAAAGGCAGATTGCGCCGCAAGCATCGGCGGGATATCCACTTTCCATAAACCCAGAGCTTACCTTCCGCAAAGCGCAGCGGGGGCGGGGAAACAAAGCTTCGAAGAAATTGCAAATCTCTCCCGCCACAGCTAAGGAGAGATATGCGCCTCATGATTGCAAGCAATATGACTTTCCTTCCGCGCCCCTGAAATTACAGTTCATTTTAAATATGCCAGCTCTTTGGCGCTCAACTAATTTGGAGATGACCCAAATTTAAATGCTTGTAAGATATCCATCCTGCGTAGTATAATTTTTTATAAAGCCTGCCGCGTTTCCCGCAGGTAACTACTCCCAATACTTCCAAGCGGTTAATCCCCAAGGTTGGCGTAGTTTTATCCTGACTTTGATTCTTCCTGGCAATCGCAAGAGAATTTTTTTTATATAATGGAGAGAATTCGTAACTTCAGCATTATCGCCCATATCGACCACGGGAAATCGACCCTGGCCGACCGGCTGATTCAGTACACCGGCATGGTGGAGGAGCGCAACTTTCAGGACCAGATCCTCGATAACATGGACATCGAGCGGGAAAGGGGCATCACCATCAAAAGCCAGGCCATCACCCTTCCCTACCGCGCCCAGGATGGAAAGGATTATATCCTGAATTTAATCGATACCCCGGGCCATGTGGATTTCTCCTACGAAGTATCACGGGCTCTGGCCTCCTGCGAAGGAGTCCTTTTGCTTATTGATGCCGCCCAGGGAGTTCAGGCCCAAACCATTGCCAATCTCTACCTGGCCATGGAAAACAACCTGGAAATCATTCCGGTAATCAACAAAATCGATCTTCCTACTGCTGACATTGATCGGGTTATGGAACAGATCGATGCCGAGCTCGGCCTGGATCCTTATGCCCATATCAAGTGCTCGGCAAAGGAAGGGATCGGCATCGAAGACATCTTGGAAGCGATCGTCCAGCGCATCCCCCCTCCGCAAGGAAACCCGGAGGCCCCCCTTGCCGGCCTCATTTTTGATGCCCATTACGATTCCTACCGCGGAACGGTGATTCATTGCCGCCAGTTCGACGGCATGGTGCAGCCCGGTGATATCATCCGTTTCTTTTTTAACAAGGCCGCCTATAAAGTCGAAGAGGTGGGACACTTCTCGCTCAAGCGGGAAAAAAGCGACCGCCTTGCGGCCGGCGAGGTCGGCTATATCATCGCCGGCGTAAAGACCGTCTCCGATGTGCGCATCGGCGACACCATTACCCTTGATCATCGTCCTTGCGCTAAGCCTCTGCCCGGTTTCAAGGAAGCAAAACCCGTGGTCTTCTCATCGATCTATCCTATCTCCTCGGAAGATTATGAAGACCTCACTGTTGGCCTGGAAAAGTACAAATTGAATGATGCCGCTTTAATCTATCAGAAAGACTCATCCGTGGCCCTGGGACAGGGTTTTCGCTGCGGTTTTCTCGGGCTCCTCCACCTGGAAATCGTCCAGGAGAGGCTGGAGAGAGAATACGATCTATCCATCATCTTGTCCGTCCCCAGCGTGCGTTATCGCTTTACTTTTAAGGACGAACAGATTCTATATATCGACAACCCGGCTCATTATCCGGGACCAGTTTCCATAGCCCGCTCCGAAGAGCCATACATCAAAGCTAAAATGATCATGCCGGAAAAATATCTGGGGGCAGTCATGAAGCTCTGCAAGGACCGGCGGGGATTGGATTCGAAGATCAATTACCTGGGCCCGGGCCGGATCGAGTTGATCTTTGAAATGCCCCTTGCCGAAGTCATCTATGATTTTTACGACCGTTTCAAAAGCCTCACCCAGGGATACGGATCCTTTGATTACGAACTCGGTGATTACCGGGAGAGCAACCTCGTTCTCATAGATATTCTCGTTAATGGCGAAAAAGTCGATGCTCTCTCCCAGATTGTTCACCGCGACCATGCCCGGGCCCGGGCGCTTCAGGCCTGCGAAAGGTTGAAGGAGGAAATTCCCCGGCAGGTTTTTAAGGTGGCCATTCAGGGAGCCATAGGCGGGGAAATTATTTCGCGGACAACTATTTCTCCCTTCCGTAAGGATGTTACGGCAAAGTGCTATGGGGGGGACATTACCCGCAAAAGAAAACTTCTGGAAAAGCAGAAAAAAGGCAAGAAGCGGATGAAAATGATTGGATCGGTATCCATTCCCCAGAGCGCCTTCCTGGCCGTTTTGAAAACCGATGCTGATTAAAGGCAGAGTCCGGGTGATCAAGGGTTCATCTTCGTCTTCTTGAACCCTGGACCCCTTGAACCCTCTATTATCTCCCTTGAATCAATGAACCTGCGAACCCCTGATTCCTGTTCTGGCAAAGTTCCCGGCCTCTATATTCACATTCCTTTCTGCCGGACGAAATGCCCTTACTGCGCCTTCTATTCAGAAACGGACCTTTCCTTTATCCCTGATTTTTTAAGGGCCCTTTTTAAGGAAATGGATATGGCCCGCAATCAATTTGACCGGTTTGACACGGTTTACATCGGCGGGGGCACTCCTTCGGTTTTTACGTCTTATCAAATTGAGGAAATAGTGAAAAGGATTCGGCATAACTTTGCCCTGGCCTCACCTGCCGAAATCACCCTGGAAGCCAACCCGGCAGACATTAATATATCTTTTCTCGAGCGTCTGAGGGACACGGGAGTAAACCGCTTAAACCTGGGCATCCAATCTTTCGACCGGAAGACTTTAATTTTTTTAGGACGGAGGCATTCTTCCGCACAGGCCGTTTCCGCCATTGAAATCAGCCGTAAAGCCGGTTTCACGAATCTGGGCTTCGACTTGATTTACGGCGTTCCCGGGCAGGACATGAAAGCCTGGCTGGATACCCTTTCCCGGGGAGTAGCTTTTGCCCCGGAGCATCTTTCCTGCTATCAATTAACTGTCGAGGCGAATACCCCTCTTATAACGCGGTATCAAAAAGGTGAACTGCCCTTTCTTCCCGAAGGATTGCAGTATGATTTTTTCATAAAAACATCCGAACAGCTCGAGGATGCGAGATACACTCATTATGAAGTTTCCAACTTCTCCAGGGGAATTAAATACGCTTCACGGCATAATCAAAAATACTGGAACCACACCCCTTACCTGGGGCTTGGCCCTTCCGCCCATTCCTTCTCGGGAAATCGGCGTTGGTGGAACCATCGCAACCTGGAAGATTATATCAATGAACTCAGCCTGAAAAATGCTCCCATTCAGGCGGCCGAAACCCTCTCCCCGAAACAGCTTCGTTTAGAAGCTCTCTTCCTGGCCCTGCGCACCAGCGCCGGGGTACATTTGAAAGATTTCTCCGAAAAATTTCAATATGACCTCCTTTTAGAAAAAGGAGAAACGCTGGCGAGACTTCAGGAAGAAGGGCACATAACCATTCGGGACGGCATTTTATATCCAACCCGTTCCGGTCTGGCCATCGCCGACAGCCTGGCCTTGATATGAAAGGGCTCTTAACCCGGCACAGCCGGAACCAAAAAAGGGAAAGATTGGAAAGCAGATGTCAACTTATTTAAGAAGCTCTCAATAAATCATGATCAAGCCGAAACCATCTTGACAAATAGGTCGATAAGAACCGGATCAAATTGAGTTCCCGCTTTTGCCTGAAGTTCACGTAAACACGCCTCTTTGGTTTTCGCTTCCTTATAAGGCCGGCCATAGGTCATCACATCAAAGGCATCGACAATGGCGATGATGCGGGAGATCAGCGGGATTTCTTTTCCTTTTAGCCCTTGCGGATAACCGCTTCCATCCCAGCATTCATGATGAGCCAGGATGGCTTCGGCGATTGGGGCCAGCTCTGGAGAAGATCCGGCGATGCGATAGCCGATCTCCGGGTGCTTCCAGATTATCTCCCACTCTTCAGGCGATAAATTGCCCGGTTTAATAATGATTCCTTCAGGAATGGCGATCTTGCCGATGTCATGCAGAGTAGCCAGAAGGGCCAGATCATCCAGTTCACTATTCGACAACCCGAAGGCCCGGCCGAGTTGTAAAGCTAATTGCTGGATGCGGTAGGTATGTTCTTCGGTTTCATGGCTTTTTTCGAACAGGGTGCGGCGCAGGGAGGAGATGATGGAAGCGCGAACGCTCTTGCTCTCCAGGAGCTTACTCCGGTACATCCTCTCCTCAGCTTCTTTGAAAATATCTTGAATATCCTGGTTGGGATCATCCTTGGTCACAGCCCCCATGGCAATGCTCAGTTGCACCGGATCATAACTGGCCTGGCTGCAGGCCATTTTAATTCTTTCGACGATCTCCATGGTCACCTTGTAGCTGGTGCGGGGCAGGAAGATGGCGAATTCATCCCCGCCCAGACGGGCGATGACATCTTCCTTCCGGCAGGATTCTTTGAGAATCACGGCGATCCTGGTCAGAAGCTTGTCCCCTTCCTGGTGACCGAAACCATCGTTGACCAGCTTCAGGCCGTTGACGTCACCCATGATCAGGCTGATAGGCAGTTGCCTTTCTGTATCCAGCCGTTTCAACTCTTCCTCGAAGTAAACGCGATTATACAGGCCGGTCAACTTATCATGGAAACTTAAATAACGTATCTGATCATCCGCCCATTTCCGCTCGGTGATGTCTTCAATCGTCCCTTCAATGAATTGCAGGGCCGCGTTCTGGTCGCGGATGGCCACGGCATTTAGGGAAATCCAGATTTTACTCCCGTCCCGGCGGTAAACTTCCGCCTCAAATTTCTGCACAATCCCTTTCTCTTTAAGCTGCTGCTGGAACTCCCGGTAGCGTTCGGGATCCACGAAGTACCGCCGCTCAATATCCACATTCTGGGTAATCAATTCTTCGGCAGAAGCATAACCCAGTATGCGGGCGCATGCCGGGTTGGCCACAATAAAATGGCCGTCGAGTGTGGACTGGAAGATGCCTTCCAGGGCATTCTCAAAAATGCTACGATACTTCTCTTCGGCCCGCTTGAGCAAAACCTCGGCCCACTTCCGCTCGGTGATGTCGCTCAGCATGCCGGTAACCCCTATGGTTTGTTCTCCCTCCATCAGCCGGCGATTGGAAATGCGCACATGGCGAATGCTGCCTTCCTTATTAACAATCCGAAATTCATGGTCGGTGGCTTTGCCAGCCAGGATCTGCCTCATACTTTTTAAAAATTCTGGCAAGTCCTCCATGTAGACTAAGTCAGCGAAGGCTTTACCCATCATTTCATTGACCTTGTAAGAGGCCACCTGCTCGACCATCGGACTGATATAGGTAAAACGCCCCTGAGTATCCAGAGAGAAGATCACATCATTGATGTTTTCCACCAGGTTGCGGTATTTTTCCTGTGAGCTTTGCAGGGCTTTCTCGGCCCTGCGCCGTTCCAGGGAATTGATAAATACTTCCCCCACCATTCGCAGAAGTCCAATCGATTCTTCCGGCCATGTTTTTTCCGCCCGCATCGTTTCGAAACCCATAAAACCGATGGGGTGTTTTTCATATACCATGGGGATTAGAATGGCGGATTGGCATCCCTGGGCCTGAAAAGCTTCTTTTTCGGAGCTTGCTTCCGGCGGAAGATCGGTGACTCTGACAATATGGATCAGCTCCCCTTTCATGAGCTTGCCCATAAGCCAGGGAAATTTCTCTACGGGCCACTCTGCCAGTTGGTCCTTTTGCGGAGGAGAGCCATCGGAATACCACCCATGGGTTCGGTACATCTTCGTTTTATCATTGGAAAAAAGGTACACATACCCGTGGTCTGATCCGGTTGTCTCTCCGATGTTTTGCAGGACATCCTTAATCCCTCTGTCCACTTCATCAGACTCCAGGTTAAAGAACTGGGGCGAAAGATTCACTGTGTTTTTTCCCCAGGCTCTTTTATCCTGCAAAATCTCCTCTGTCGGCTTCTTAATCATGGTTTTTAAATAACTCTGTGCTCTCTCTGCTACTAACGATCAAATTCTTGAAATTTTGTTAAGAAATTCTATTATAAACTTTAGTCCGCTTTAGGCGGATCACTTTAGGCACTCTCGGCACTTTTTTTGGTTGCGGCTATGCCGCACTGTGTCTTCTGTGGCTACTTAATTATAAAAAAACCGGATCCCCACTTTTAAATAAATCCACGGGGCATCCGGTCTCTTAGGTTAAATTCGGCAACCTGGCAATCCCTGAAACTTGGGACCCGTGGTTTTCCGCCCTCCGATTGCTCGAAGTTTGGCTTTTTCGTTTCTTTTCGAATAAATACTGAAAATCTTTAATGCTTATTGCGATGAGATTACCACAGGAAAACTGATTAAGCAAGAACATTTCTTTCCTCGCCCCCCCTTCACTTTTCAACAAGTTGATGAATTCACATTGATAGACGGAGCCCGGACAGGAGGGATTCCCCGCCGTGTCCTGACCATCATTCTGAAATCATGAACGAAAATGAAAAGTGGAGGTGGGCGAGCACTTTTTTTTCTTTACTGAATCCACGAAAAATACCCTCATCAGAGTCTTTTCAGGGCCGCAGACATCCGCTCGATGGCCTCAATCAAGGTTTTGCGGGGGCAGGCAAAATTCAGGCGCACAAATCCTTCTCCACCCTTGCCGAATTCAACCCCGTCGTTAAGGGCAACTTTGGCTTCCTTAAGGAAAAATTCAAAGGGATTTCCGGGAATCCCTGCTTCCCGGCAATTAAGCCAGGCTAAATAAGTTGCCTCCATCCGGGTCATCCGAATCGCTGGGAGTCTTTCCGGGATGGATTTTAGGAGATAATCGCGATTATCTTTTAAATAGGCCATTACCTGATCCAGCCATTCCTGGCCTTCCTTGTATCCAGCCAGAGCCGCCACTTGTCCCATAATGTTCAGTCCTGGATTGAGGCCTAAAGTGGTTTTTCTCCAAATTTTCTTCAACTCGGAATTTTGTATGACCGCAAACCCGCACCGCAGGCCTGCCAGGTTGTAAGTCTTGCTGGGGGCCATGAGGGTAATGGTGCGGGCCGCCACCTCTGGACTCAGGGTGGCTATGGGGATGTGCCGATAGCCCGGATAAATAAGGTCGCAATGAATTTCGTCCGAGCAGATGATCAACCCGTGGCGCAAGCAGATCTCGGCTAACTTTCCCAACTCCATTGGGGTATAAACCCGGGCAACGGGATTATGAGGGTTGCAAAGAATAAAAATCTTAGTTTGTTCAGTGATAGCCTTATGCAAAGCATCAAAATCGATCTCGTAAGTGTCCCCTTTGGGCACCAAAGTTGGATCGTTTAAGGATCGCCCATGAAAAATGGGATCTTTCAAAAAATGGTGGTAAACCGGGGGCTGGACCAGCACCCCTTCTCCGGGCCTGGCAAAGGCCTGGAAGGCAAAGTTCAATCCGGTCACCAAGCCTGGCAGGAAAAAAAGATCTTCCTTCTGGACTTCCCAATCGTAAAGAGATTTCAGTCGCCTTTTGATGGTGGCGCACAATTCTTCCATAGGCTGAGTATAACCAAAAAACCCGCGATCTACGCGCTCATGGAGCGCGCGGAGAATAGGTTCGGCGGAGATGAAATCCATGTCGGCCACCCACATAGGTAAAACATCGTTGCCGTACTTCCCCCATTTCGCACTGTCACTTCCCCTCCGATTTCTTTCAGTATCAAAATCGTATTGCATAAGCTCCCCAAAATGCCAAGAGTTGATGAACCTGAAATTCGAAATTTTGTATCAGTTTAGAGTTTTGAAAAAATGGCGGCAACGCCTCTGTTTGGGCCC
>JASEHN010000636.1 GCA_030018715.1 Thermodesulfobacteriota bacterium
CTGCCTGCTATGCCAGACCCACTGCCCGGACATGGCCCTGGTTGTGGTCGCCAAAAAGAAAGGGAAGGAAAAAGAATGAGGAAGGAGATCATCTTTGCGGGATTTGGCGGGCAGGGAATCATCCTCATGGGCGTAATCCTGGCCCAGATGATGGAGAATTTTCCCGATCTGCAGGTGGCCCAGGCCCAATCCTATGGACCGGTTTCCCGCGGCGGGGCATGCCGCACCGATGTGGTCATCTCCAATAAGGAGATCAATTTCCCCAAAAGCGCTTGCCCGGACTTCATGGTCTTCATGTCCGAGGAATCGGTAAAGCGGTACCTCCAGGAGGGGGACCCGGAAAAGACCCTCGTTATCTACGACAGCACCCTGATCAAGTCGATCCCTCTCCCCTACAAGAAAACCTTTTCCGTCCCGGCGACCAAGGTCGCTGAGGAGGAGTTGAAAAGCCGGATCGTAGCCAACATGTTTATGCTGGGGGCCATCATCGAGCTGGTCGCCCCGGGGAGCTTTGCCGTCCTGCAGCAGGTCGTCAGGAAAACCGTTCCCCCCAAGAGCGAAGCCCTCAATGTGAAGGCCCTGGAAGCAGGCTACGAATTTTACCGGAGGCACAGCGCCGGGGTGGAATTTCATAGTGAAGCAGATGAGTAGAGCAGGGCTACCGCACTACTAAAAGGCTGTTCAGCTCGGAGATATCTTTAGCCTTCTCCAGGTTCTCGATCTTCTCCACAATTTTTTCCACCTTGGCGGCCTTGAAGACCGTGCTGGCCAGCAGGCGGAATTTATCATAAATATCACTACTAGAGCCTGGATTTTCCGGCTCGCCTTTGGGGTCGAGAATCTCCGAGGTAAGTTTTCTCCCGTCTTTCAGGAGAATTTCCGCCCGGGCGCCCCGGTGATCAGGAACGAGCTTGTCCAGTTCAGGGTCAGAATAAACGTCTACTTTCTCCATCAGCGCATGCACAGCCTGGTCGTTAAGGACTTTAGGCTTGAATTCACCCAGACCGACTCTCCCGTAGAGGATGGCGACCGCCGCAGCGTAAGGCAAGCTCATCTTGCCAGTGATGGGGGTAGAGACCTGCTTGCCGTCGATCAGTTTGGCGGCAATCGAATAGGTATAAACATCCACTTTCTCTATGTCCTCGGGGCGAAAAGGGTTCCGGCTGCGGATATCCAGGATGGCATCGACGGGAGCATGGCTGTGCCGGCAGGAGGCATGGTATTTCACGTAGGTGTTCATGATTTCGTACTTCTGCCCCAGTCCCTCCACCACCCGGCCGGGGTTGGAGGCATCGGCAAAGGCTTTGTAGAAGCCCCACTTGTCCTCCAGAATATAAGCCGGACCCGTGAACCCTTCCTTGGCCAGATAGGCGGCGAGGATTCCATTCTGGGCGGCTTTCCCGGCGTGGAGGGTTTTGGTCATCGTTCCATCGGCCATAAAGGCAAAAAGGCCAGCTGCCTGAGACCCGGCAATCCCCAGGGCCGACACCAGCTTTGATTCATTCAACTTCAAGAGTCGGCCAGCGGCGGCAGCGGCGGCAAAGGTCCCGACGGTCCCTGTGGTATGAAAGCCGCGGTTGAAATGAGATGGATTCCCTCCGGCGCCCACCCGGCCGAAGACTTCATAGCCGGCCACGAGGGAGGAAATGACGTCTTTCCCCCCCTTCTTCTCTTTCTCAGCCAGGGCCAGGGTCGCAGGGACGGTGACGATTCCGGGATGCCCCTGAGCGTACCGGTTCCCATCATCCAGTTCCAGGGCGTGAGACATGATACCATTAGCCATGGCAGCTTCCAAAACCCCAATCTTCCCTCTACCGGTGAAGAGGGTAGATTCTTTCTTGGGGTTCAGTTTCTCGGCCAATTTCTTAGCAACTTTGGCCTCCGGGGTCTTCGATCCGGCCAAGGCTGCGCCGAGGGTATCCATCAAGCAATGCTTGGCTTTCCGGATGACTTCCCCTGGCAGGCTTTGGTAATTGAGGCCAGCGATAAAATGAGCTAATTTTCCAGTTAGGGTTTCCATATAATCTCCTTAAAAGATTGATCAGATTTAATGATGTAATCTTAACAAAAAAAACATCGTGAAACAATAAACTCCTTTTTTAGTTGACACCAAATCTTTTCTTTAAATATATTGTATAAGAATTTCCTTTTTTCAACTTTAGTGTAGCCTTAAGCTTGATCACTT
>JASEHN010000049.1 GCA_030018715.1 Thermodesulfobacteriota bacterium
TTAAGAAGGTTGACTCAATAGAACAATACGTCATGTCTGTGTAAATGCAAATTACTGCCTGCAACGGACGGCTAACGCGGCACAGACGGATTACTGCCAAACCTAACGGCTTCGTTTGTGCTTGAACGATAGGCCGCCATGCCGCTACGCTGGCAAAAATGAGGTGGTGGTTCTACGCCGATTTTGGCCTGCTGCAGCGGGAGCATCTTTTCTCCGCCTGGCTCCACGCCGAATTTTTTCATCTTATCTCTAAGACTGAGACGCGACACTATCTTTTCCATACTCGCGGTCTGAAATCTGGCAAGCATTTGGCTTTTTGGAGGGGAACGACTATCAGTTTCCTGTTGCTAAATTTGCATACACTTGTAAAATAAGCTTGCCAACCAAAAAAGGAGGGCAATGATGAGAGTTTCTAAAAAGTGGCCTATTCTCGGTTTGGTCTTCGTTATCATAATAGCCGCAGTTCTCTTCGGTTTATCCCGCCTGAATCGTTATCAGCAGGAAGGGGCTTTGACCCTTCCCGGGCTAAAAGAGGCGGTTACCGTGCTGCGGGACGAAAAAGGAATGGCTTACATCTATGCCAAGAACCCGGATGATGCCATCATGGCTATGGGGTTTATCACTGCTCAGGACAGGCTCTTCCAGATGGAGCTGACCAGGCTCTTTGCCACCGGAAGGATCAGCGAGATGATCGGGGAGAAAGGAGAACCCCTCGACACCCGGATGAGAACCATCAGGCTCCATCGCCTTGGCAAACGGCACGCGGGAATCCTGGACGCTCAAACCAAACTCTTTACCCAGAAATATATCGATGGAATCAATGCCTACATCAAAAACGGCTCGAATGAACATCCTCTGGAATTCAGGCTGGCGGGTATCAAGCCCGGACTTTGGGACCTCCCGGACGTGCTGGCTATTATGTATCTCATGAGCTGGAATTCAGCGGCCAACATTGAAACTGAAATCATCGCCCAGATGCTGATAGAAAAAGTCGGGCTGGCGAAGGCCAAAGAAACATTTCCCTTAAACATTAACCCGGATGATCTGCCTGAAGGAACCACTTTATCCAAAACCCATGCCCATGAATCAAGCGGGATCAATCTCTCTTCTGACCAAAGCCTCCTCGCTTATCTGCAAGATAGGCCCCTGCATATCGGAAGTAACAACTGGACGACAGGGCCGAAGCTTTCCCCGGGAGGAAAGCCCATTTTGGCCAATGATCCTCATCTCGATTCCCGGATTTTGCCCGGACCGTGGTACCCCTGCGGCATCATCACCCCCGAATTCCGGATGGTCGGAGTCAGCATTCCCGGAATTCCCGTCATTGTGGTTGGCCGGAACGAACATATTGCCATTGGCGTCACGAATGCCTACGGCGATTCCCAGGATCTCTACATTGAGACTCTGGACCCCAAAGATCCTAACCGATATCTGGAGGGGGATAAATCGCTTCCATTTGAGGTCCTTTCCGAAAAGCTTTTCATCAAAGATAAGGATGCGCCTGGCGGAAAAAAAGAAAAAGAGATTAAGATCAGGCTTACCAGGAGAGGACCGGTTATCTCTGGAGTTTTACCAGGGCTTAAGACCGAAAAGGTGGTTACTCTAAGATGGGCGCCTTTTGAGACCATGGGTCCTCACCTTGGTACCGAGCAGCTGATGAGCGCCAGGTCAATCGAAGATGTGCGCAAAGCGCTTAGTAAATTTGACATCATGATGCTTAATTTTGTCTTTGCCGACAAAGGGGGAAATATCGGCTGGATGGCCAGCGGCAAGCTCCCCATCCGCTCGCAAGGTGACGGGACTGTCCCTTACGTCGTAAAAGATAGCAAGGACAACTGGATTGGCTGGATCCCCTTTGAAAAGATGCCTCAAATTTATAATCCCAAAAGAGGATGGGTTGGCACCTGTAACCATGATACGGTGGGTAAAAGCTATCCATACTATTACTCGTCACACCTGTCCCCTTCTTACCGCTACCGCAGGCTCATTCAACTCATGGAAACCCCGGAGAAGAAGTCCGTTGATCATCACTGGCAATTCCAAAGGGATGCCATGAACTTGATGGCTAAAGAAATCGCCCCGATCATGGCTAAGGCCCTTAAGAAGCATGAAGACACCAAGGAATTGGCGGAGATTCTTTCCAGGTGGAATTATGTTGATCACCCCGACCAGCCTGCCCCGACTATATTCCAGGCGGTCTATCGGGAATTTGCCCTCCTTACCTTCCAGGATGAGCTGGGCAAAGATCTTGCCCTGACCATGTTGAAGAATTGGTATTTCTGGCAGGAAAGGCTTAAGCAGATGGTGCTTGAAGGAACATCGCCCTGGTTTGACAATGTCCTAACCAAAGACCTCAAGGAAACGAGGGATGCCCTTTTCCATCAAGCCGCATTGGCTGCGGCCGATAAACTCCGCGCCTCCCTCGGCAAGGATCCCAAGGAGTGGAAGTGGGGTAAGGTGCATACCATCGAATTCGTAAGCCCCATTCGGAGAGAAGGATTGGGCAAGGGACTCTTAGGCGACGGCCCTCACGCCTTCCTTGGTTCCGGTGAGACCCTCTGCCGGGGTATTTATGAGTTTAAGGATCCATTCAAGGTTACGAATTCAGCTTCTCTAAGAATGGTGGCTGACTTGAGCGATGATGATAAAGTCTTGGCTGTTTTACCGGGGGGCGTATCCGGACGCTTTTTTCATTCCCATGCCAAGGATCAGATTCAGGCCTTCATCAATGGGGATAAGATGTATTGGTGGTTCAGCGACAAAACCATTAAAGAACATAAAAAGACTTCGCTTCTCTTGAAACCTTGATAAAAAAATTATCCTGTCATCTCCAAATTAGTTGAGGGCCAAATAGCTGGCATATTTAAAATGGGCGGTGATATCAGGGTCCCGGAAGGAAAGTCAGCTTGCTTGCAATCATGAGGCACATATCTCTCCTTAGCTGTGGCGGGGGGGTCTGCAATTTCTTCGAATCTTTGTTTCCCCGCCCCCGCTGCGCTTTGCGGAAGGCAAACAGGGGGTTTATGGAAAGTGGATATCCCGCCGATGCTTGCGGCACAATCTGCCTTTCCTTCCGGGCCCTTGGTCGGCTTTCATTAAAAATTTGATCAACTAATTTGGAGATGAACCAAATGATCTATACGGGAGGTAATAGAATTGATTGAAGTGAGATGGCATGCCCGAGGGGGACAAGGAGGGTTTACCGCAGCCAGATTGCTGGGACTTGCAGCTTCGGTATATGGTAATAATTATGCTCAGGCTTTCCCATCCTTCGGCCCTGAACGAAGAGGCGCCCCTGTACTGGGATTCACCAGGATTGATAACAAGCCAATAACAGACCACAGCCAAGTGTACACATGTGACAGTGTAGTGGTTATCGATGAAACTCTTATGGAAACGGTGGATGTTACCAAAGGTTTAAAGGACGGAGGCAAAATACTAATAAATACCAGGTTAAGCCCTGATAGTTTTAAATTCAAGGGTAACTTCAAGGTGATCACGGTCGATGCGACAACGATCGCCATGGAAGAGTTGGGCGCTCCCATTGCCAACACGGCTATGCTGGGAGCATTTGCCGCGGTGAATGACTTTATCGATCTCAATTCAATTTTGCAGGCGGTCGATAAGGGAATGCCTGAAAGCCTACGCCAAACAAATAAAAAAGCGATTGAGCATGCCTATAAGGTAATTCGGGGGGTGGAATAAATGGCCAAACCGCAGATCGTGAAATTCAAATTTCCGGAGTCCTTGGAAGAAATGCCTCTTGGGCCCAGCGCCGCGGCAGGCATATTGACTGAACCAAATGCCGGCTGGCGAGTGCAAAGCCCCGTTATCGAGCATCCCAAATGCACCAAGTGCCTATTATGCTGGGTTTTATGCCCTGAGGGGGTGATCGGCAAAGAAAATGAGCAGCTGGAAATCGATATGAATTATTGCAAGGGCTGTGGATTATGCGCCCATGAGTGTCCGAAAGATGCAATAACGATGGTTCAGGAGGGCGAAGCGGATGATCAATAAATCCAAAAGTTCAAATTTAGACTTCCTAAACGGAGATGAAGCTGTAGCCTACGGTGCGAAATTATGCCGGCCCCATGTCATTCCTGTTTATCCCATTACTCCTCAGACGATCGTTGTTGAACGAATATCAGAATTTGTCGCCAATAAGCTAATGGACTGTGAGTACATACATGTGGAAAGCGAGCACAGCGCCATGTGTGCAGCCATGGGCGCATCTTTAGTGGGGGCGCGGGCGTTTACCGCAACCTCATCCCAAGGGTTGGCCTATATGCATGAGATGCTTCACTATGTTAGCGGAAGCAGGTTTCCCATCGTCATGATGAATGCCAACCGGACATTGGCGGCACCCTGGAATATATTCGGAGACCAGAGAGATTCACTGGCCCAGAGGGATACCGGATGGATCCAGGTTTATGTGGAAAATGGACAGGAAGCCTTGGATATGATCATTCAGGCCTATGCCATCGCCGAAGATGACAGGGTGTACACCCCTGTCATGGTCAATATAGATGGATTCGTAAATACCCACACCTACGAGCTGGTGGACATTCCGCAACAAAACGATGTGGACGAATTCCTGCCGCCTTTTAAATCCAAGAACGCCATCGATTTCAACCATCCGCGAAGCTTCTGTATGACGGCTTCCACTGAATGGAATATGGAGTTCAGGTACCAGCAGCAGCAGGCGATGGATAATGCCAAGAAAGTTATCGAAGAAGTTGATAAAAAGTTCGGAGACAAGTTTGGCAGGTATTATGGCGGCCTGGTAGAAGAGTATCGATGTGCCGATGCTGAGGTCATCCTTGTCGGGATGGGCAGTATAATCGGCACTTCCAGGATCGTCGTGGATAAAATGAGGGATATGGGCTTAAAAGTCGGGCTGGTGAAACTGAGATTTTACAGGCCGTTTCCCGTAGAATACTTTAAAGGTTTAAGCAATAGGGTGAAAGCGATGGGGATAATCGATCGGGATATATCGTTTGGATATGAAGGGGCGGTGGCCTCGGATATTAAATCTGCACTGGCCAGTTCCGGGTTTTGTTCAAAAGTCATCAACTTTATTGCCGGTATCGCCGGGAGGGATATTACCAAGGAATATATCGAAGAAATGTATAACAAGCTTTTTGGCCTGACCCAAGGTCATGATGAGAAGGAATTACAATTTATAGGATTGAGGTGGTAAAAATGGTGAAGGTAAAAAACCTTACGGATAAGGAGTATCTATATGGCCATAAGGCTTGCCCGGGATGCGGCCTCGGGACCATCGGCCGGCTGGCCTTGAAAATTTTGGGTGAAAGGACCATTGTTGCCCTTCCGGCCAGCTGCATGTCCACAGTTACAACCCAGTATCCTCAGATGAACTATTCCGTGCCGTCGCTTACCATGGCTTTTGCCGGGACGGGAGCAGTATTGACAGGTATGTCAGCAGGGCTAAAAGCGCAGGGCGTAACCGATGTTCATGTTTTAGGGTTGGCCGGCGACGGCGGCACTGCCGACATCGGTTTGCAGGCCCTGTCCGGAGCTGTAGAACGCGGGGATGATTTCATTTACATTTGTTACGACAATGAAGCGTATATGAATACGGGAGTCCAGAGGAGCAGCCTGACCCCGATCGGAGCCAACACGACCAATTCGCCATCCGGTACGGCCTCCTACGGTGAGAAAAAACCCAAGAAGAATCTATTTGAGATCATGATTGCCCACCGCATACCCTATGCCGCGACAGCCAGTTCAGCCTACCCTTATGATTTTATGAACAAGATGGAAAAAACGAAGAGCCTCAGAGGACCAAAATTCATTCATATTATGTGCCCATGCCCCACTGGATGGGGGTTTGCCTCCGACCTTACGGTAGAGATTGGAAAACTTGCCGTTGAAACCGGTATGTGGTATTTGGCTGAATATGAAAACGGGAAAGTCAAGATGAATGTCATTCCCAAAACATTAAAACCTGTTGAGGAATATTTAATAAAACAAAGAAGGTTCCGACATTTAAATGAGGATACCATTAAGCTTATACGGGAACATAGGGATAGCGAATGGAGGATAATCAGGGAGAGGTGGGTGCTATCCAACTGTTAAGTGAATAAATTTATGAATTTAGTTTTGTGCAAACAGTCATTTATTACTTCTTTTTTTCCGGTCCCCTGCCCTACGCCCATTTTTCAAAAAGGTAAAGTGTTACAAAAAAACTAAAGTGCCTAAAGTTGCTAAGAAGAATTTTTGGACAGAATTGCGGGTGCTGATTCACCCTGATCTCGGGGAAGTTGTTTCCAATTTTTTAATCGAAGAGGGCTCCCCGGGAGTTATTCAAGAAAATGTTTTAAGTTCATTAAAAGGGAAAAGGGATTGCATCATCGCCTACTTCCCCAACGATCAGTTCTCCGGGTTAAAGAAGAAAAAAATTCAAGCCTACCTGCTAAATCTTGGCCAGCCCCGCCGGGACACTTTTAGTCTGCGCTCCAGAATCATCGGAGAAGAGAAGTGGGCGGAAGCCTGGAAGGCCAATTTTAAGCCTATCCGGATAACTCCCCGAATTGTTGTTAAACCGCCATGGGAAGAATATTCCGCTCCCAAAGAAGAAATAGTCATTGAAATCGATCCGGGCATGGCCTTTGGCACCGGCACCCACTCCAGTACGCACTTGTGTCTGCAATTTCTTGATGAAAAAATGGCGTCTTTCCCCGCCCAGCCGTCCGTGTTGGATGTAGGGACCGGCTCCGGGATATTACGATTGCCGCCAGAAAGCTGGGAGCAAAACCGGTTCTGGGCCTGGACATCGACCCGGTGGCTATAGCCTCAGCCCGGAAAAACGCGGCCGGGAACAAGGTCGCCGGGGAGATCGATTTTCGGGTTGGGACCCTTGAAGGCTTGGGCGGTGGCTTTGACATCGTGCTGGCCAACCTCTTGCCCCAAGAGATCTTGAGCATGGCCTCTCTCCTGCCCGCCCAAATTGCCCCCGGAGGAGTTTTAATAATTTCCGGTTTTCTACCCAAGCAAAGAAAAGAGATTGCCGGGGCCTTCGCCGGACAAAAACTGCAAATCCGGCAATCCAGAGTATGGAAAGGATGGGCCTGTTTTGTCATGGGCCGGATAAACGGAAGGGAATGAAACACCGCCGATTCAAAGTTCTCAAGGAAAAGATCCAGGGGCAGGAAGCGGTCGTTGAGGATCAGGACGAAATCAGGCATATCCGCAAAGTCCTGCGCCTGAGAGCCGGCGATGCCGTGGTTCTTTTTAACGGTGAAGGAAAAGAATATTCTGCGGCCATCTCTGACATTTCTTCCGGAAAAATTTCTTTTAAACTTCTATCGGAGTCATCCACCGTTACTGCCGAGCCGCCTTTGCAAATCATCCTGGGATTGGGTCTGCTGAAGTCTGCCAAATTCGATTGGCTTGTCCAGAAAACCACGGAATTAGGCGTCTCCGAAATCGTTCCTTTTTTTTCCGAGCATGCCGTCCCCCAATGGGAAGAGGAAAAAGCCCGTTCAAGGAAATCGCGCTGGGAGAAGATTGTGGCGGAAGCGGCCAAACAGTGCAGGCGGCTAAGGGTTCCGCGCATTCATTCCCCCTGCTCCTTCGCCGAAGCATTGCATAAAGAATTCGAGGGAGCAGTTAAGATTTTTCTCTGGGAAAGGGAGAAAAGTGGAACGCTCAGGGATGCCTTAAGAGATCCGAGTTCTTCCATCTACGCCCTGGTTGGACCGGAAGGAGGTTTTGCTGAACGGGAAGCCCTTAAGGCTCAACAAGCCGGTTTCCGTCCGATTCGTCTTGGGCCACGGGTCTTACGGGCAGAAACCGCCGGAGTCGCCATTGTCAGCTTGCTGCAATTTATCTGGGGAGACCTGAATTGAGGAATTTTTTTCTTGCCTCTTACGCACCCCGCCTCTATAATTCTGGCAAGTCCCGATAACAGGAAAAGAGATGAAGTGTAAACGTTGCCGTGCTCAAGTTCCCGATGATGCCGTTTTTTGCCCGCACTGCCATCAAGATCTAACGTCCCTTAGCCAGCTCTTGAAGATTTCCGGCGAAGAAGAGCCGGCCCAGCGGGAAGTTCAAAGGCATCTTTCTCCCCAGCCCGATGGGCTCCTTTCCCCGGAAGGAAAAGAGCCGCCGGAAATTGACGCTGGCCCCAAGATAATCCTGGATTCCCGGGGGATGAATTACGGCGTCGATTATGGCGCTGGATTTTCTCTTACGGCAGGGCATTCCACTGAGGAGCCTTTCTTAGAAATCCCAAAGCCCTCCACCTGGGAGCGCGCCTTGCGGGGAGGTTTCTGGCTGCGCCTGCTGGCTTTTACCGTTGATCAATTCTTTCTTCTACTCCTTTTCATTTTTTTTGTGGTGGCCGGTCTGTTGGCGGTAGGATTGGCGCCACCCGCGGGGAGTCGGGATTTTTCTTTTTTGAGCCTTATCCACGCCATATTTCCTGCGCTCGTTCCCTTAGCAATTCTTCTGGGGCTGGCCTATTTTTCTTTTTTCCATGCGGCCTGGGGCCAGACCATCGGAAAAATGATCTTTGGGCTGCGGGTTGTTAAGACCAACGGGCAATCGTTAACTTTCTCCAGGGCTCTGGCCCGGTCCATAGCCTATATCCTCTCCGCGTTGCCAATTTTTCTCGGCTTTTTCTGGGTGGGCTTCACCAGGAGCAAACGCTCCTTACATGATAGAATAGTCGGAACCATGGTTGTCCGTGAGCAATGACCCAATAATGAAAGAGATTCCTGAATTTTACGAACATCGCCTGGCGAACGGATTGCGCGTGCTGGTGGCCGAAGACCATTCATTGCCCATCGTTTCTTACCAGGTTCACTTCGCCGCCGGCTCCCGGTACGAAAAACCAGGCATTACCGGCATCACCCACCTCTTCGAGCACATGATGTTCAAGGGGACCAAAGAAGTTGGTTCGGAAGAGTTTTCCCGGATCATCCAGGCCAACGGCGGCACCCTAAACGCCTTCACCACTACCGACAACACTTCTTACTACGAGAATCTCCCGGCTGACAGGCTGGAACTGGCCATACGCTTAGAGGCGGATCGATTAGCTAATCTGCAGATTACGCCGGAAAGCCTTGAACCCGAGAGGGAGGTAGTGCGCAGTGAACGCAAGCTGCGCTCTGTGAATACCCCCTTCGGGTTACTCATCGAACAGCTTTTTGCTCTGGCCTACGAACAACATCCTTATCGCTTCCCGGTCATCGGCTGGGATCATGATCTTAAAAATTTAACCCTAAAAGACTGCCAGGAGTATTACCGGGTTTATTATGCCCCCAACAATGCTGTCGTTGTGATCGTAGGCGACGTCTCGGCCGATGATTCCTTTAAAATTGTGGAGCGGCATTACGGGCATTTACCCCCGCAAACATCTCCCCGCGCGACCATAACCCCGGAAAAGCCCCAACGGGGAGAGAAGCGCGCCACCTTCAAAAAAGTTTCCCAGGTTGGCGCTTTTTTTGCGGGCTTCCATATCCCGGGGATCTCTCACCCTGACCTTTTGCCCTTGCAGATTCTCTGTGGAATTCTCTCCACAGGCCGGTCTTCCCGCTTTTACGAAAAATTGGAAAAACCTGGAAAGGCCGTGGAAGCTCGAGCGGAGATGGGATATCCTCCTTTCTTTTCCATGGATCCGGGTCTTTTGCAGATTTACGCCATTGCCGCGCCGGCAGTTTCCCTGGAAAGCCTCGAACAAGAAGTCTGGGCGGAAGTAGAGGACCTTCGCCAGAGACTCATTTCCGGGGAAGAACTGAGCAAAATCAAAAAACAGGTGCGTTCGCAGTTCCTGCGCAGTCTGCAGACGTTTTTCTTCAAAGGACTGCTGGGCGGCCTCTACCAGGTGCGCGCCGGTGATGTTCGTCTTCTCTATTCCGTCCTCCCGCGGTATGAAAGCATTACCGGCGAAGATGTCCTGCGGGTAGCCCAAAAATATCTTAAGCCGGAAAACCGGACCGTGGTATCCCTTAAGATGGTCAGCCAAAGCGAACACGAAGAGCTGGGGGAATTGGCCTGAACGAGAGGAGCCGATTGAAAACCTTTTCCCTTCCGAAAATTACTTCAGCCCTTACGCCGAACGGCCTGAAAATTTACGCCGTCCCCAAACCCGAACTTCCTCTGGTGAGCCTTCACCTCGTCCTTCCTTTGGGCGCCGAGGCCGACTCTCCCGGGAAAGCGGGTCGGTCTGATCTAACAGCGGAAATGCTCACTCTGGGAACAAAAAAGCGTTCGGCCGCTCAATTAGCGGCGGAAGTGGATGCCTTGGGAGCCATCCTTTCCGCCCATTCCGGCTGGGATGCCACTATTTTGCATATCTCGGGTCTTAGGGAAGATTTTGCAAAACTAATGGACCTGCTCCTGGAAATTTGCACCCAGCCCGCCTTCTCCCCCGCAGAATTCGAGCATTTGCAAAAGCGCCGGATTGCGGCGCTCGTCCAGCAGAGGGATGAATCCCAGCTCGTAGCCGACGAGCGCTTCCAGGAAATTCTCTTCCAGGGAACGGCTTATGATCACCCTGTTTACGGAACCTTAAAATCACTCCCTCTTCTTTCCTGTGAGGAAGTTGCCCAATTCTACCAGAGCCTCTACCTAAAGGATGGGTGTTTTTTGGTAGTGGCCGGTGATTTTCCGGTCGAGGACTGTTTCCGCTGGGTCGAGGCCAACTTTCCTCCGGTGAATAGCGGGAAAACTGTAAGGGAGCAGGATTTCTCTCCTCTTTCTCCATCCGCTGTCAGGACGATTTTAATCGACCGCCCGGATCTGACCCAGAGCCAGATTCGGCTGGGCCATGTAGGAATCCACCATGCCCATGCGGATTACCTTTCCTTTGAGGTCATGAACTACGTCCTGGGAGCCGGAGGATTTTCCTCCCGTTTGATGCAGCGGGTCCGTTCGGAATTAGGGTATACTTACGGCATTCGCGCTTCCCTGGATCCCCGAAAAAAAGCAGGGCCTTTCCTCATCTCCACCTTTACCCCCACGGAAACTACTTTCCCCTGCGTCCGGGAAATCCTCACGGTGGAGCGGTCATTCATCGATCAGGGAGCCACGGACCAGGAACGGGCGGAAGCCATTAATTTTTTAACAGGCAGCTACCCCATGAAATTTGAAACGCTATCGCAGATCGGCCAGAGGATCATCCAGGCTGAAGTTAACGGGCTGGGCCTGGAATATCTTTCGGTGTATCCTACAAAGGTATCAGCAATGACTCTCGAGGAGATAGGCCGCTCGGCCCGGAAACATCTTCATCCGGAAAGAATGCTGATTGTTATCGTGGGCCGCGCCGGAAAATTCCGGGAGGAGTTCGCCCAATTGGGTCCGGTGGAAATAAGGGAATGAGCCAAAGCGCTCATTAATTAAAACCAGGAAAAGGAGGAAAGGAAAATGGCCGTTAAAAAAGCTGCGTCGAAGAAAGCGCCGGCCAAAAAGGCGGTGGCCAAGGGAAAAACAAACGCAGGTGATGTTTACGCTTGCCAAGTCTGCGGGCTGGCTGTTACGGTCGATGAGGTTTGCGGCTGTGTCGAGGCCTGCGACATCATCTGCTGCCAAGCGCCCATGAAGAAGAAAGGCCCGAAGAAATAACTCCGGCCGAGGCGGAAACCAGGTTATTTCCCACCCGCATCGGAGACTGGGCCCTAATCCAGGCGGGAGGGCCATCTGCTTGCCAAAATGAGGCGGCTGATTGTTACTTTAGGGGCGGGGCCGTACACGCTTTGCCGCCCACTTAATCCTCTTTATCCCCGCTGTGTTTTCCTCTCCATACCTCTTTTTGATCTTCAAACTTTCCCTGTATACTTCCCGCTTG
>JASEHN010000637.1 GCA_030018715.1 Thermodesulfobacteriota bacterium
AAATCTTACGCCTACCAGGGCGGAAGGGTGTTTGAAAATTAACGACGAAGGGCAAAACGGGAAGATCCTGATCCAGAAAGGAGAGGGGCCCAATAATTTCCGGTTTCCGGGGAGGTAAATAGATGAAAGAAAGATGGGAAAAAAGAAGGAATGGTTCAGTGGTAGAAATTTCGGCGCTCATTTCAGGTATGGAAAAGAGGCTATTCCTAAGGTGGGCGTTGATGGGCATTTTAGCAGTGATTGGAGGAAGCTTTCTCTTGTTTTCCCCGGGAAGGCAAGAGGCCTTGGCGGCTGATCAAGCCGCCGCAATTACCTATCCGGTAAAAACCTTTCAGGATGGTAACGCCAGATTTTACGAATACAAAACCAAGGATGGAATCACCATCAAATATTTTA
The DNA here is from genome assembly GCA_030018715.1 of Thermodesulfobacteriota bacterium. Taxonomy (GTDB): domain Bacteria; phylum Desulfobacterota; class SM23-61; order SM23-61; family SM23-61; genus JAHJQK01. The sequence continues at coordinate 397 of JASEHN010000637.1, forward strand.
TCCTCAAAAGCCAAGATGGGGTGATCCGGGCCGCCTTTGACGCTTGCGACGTCTGCTGGGCCGAAGGAAAGGGCTATTATCAAAAAGGGGATTTCATGGTCTGCCGGAATTGCGGCAGACGTTTTGCCTCAAACCGGGTGAATGATGTAAGCGGAGGATGCAACCCCGCTCCTCTTAACCGGGAAGTCGTTGGGGACAAGTTGGTGATCAAGGTTCCAGACATCCTTACCGGAAAAAAATATTTTGACTTTGCACAAAGGGGGCAAAGATGACCCTGACGGATATTGCCCTGCGTAACCTGAAGAGAAGAAAGTCCAAGGCGGCCTTTGTGCTGGTGGGACTGATGATCGGGGTCTCCGCCGTAGTCGGGTTTATTAGTTTGGTGGAAACCCTGACCGAGGATATAAACCACAAGCTTGAAGAGTACGGAGCCAACATTCTAATCCTTCCCAAAACCGAAAACCTCTCGCTCACCTACGGAGGCCTTTCCATAGGGGGAGTATTATTTGAGATGCAAGAGATCCACCAGAAAGATCTGGAAAAAATCCGGGATATCAAGAACGCCCAAAATGTCGCCGCTGTTGGGCCTATGCTATTGGGAGGGGTGGAAGTAAGCAACCGCAAAGTTCTCCTGGCGGGAATAGACTTTGGACTTTTTCAGTTCCTCCGCCCCTGGTGGAAGGTACAGGGGAAAGTTCCGTATAGGGACGGGGTCTTGGCCGGGTCGGAAGCCGCGCGCATCCTTAACATTGGCCAGGGAGATCGCCTGAGAGTGAACGGACGGGAACTTATCGTTTCCGGGGTCCTTGAATCTACAGGCTCCCAGGACGATCAAATCCTTTTCTCCCGCCTCGATACGGCCCAGGAGATTTTAGGGAAAGAAGGGCGGATTTCCATGGCCGAAGTGGCGGCTTTATGCGCCGGCTGCCCCATCGAAGAGATGGTCAGGCAAATTTCCGAGGCGCTTCCAGGGGCTAATGTTATGGCCATCAAACAGGTGGTGATGGGCCGCTTGGAGAGCCTGGATCATTTTCGCAAGGCGGCCTACCTTCTTTCCGCAGTGGTGGCCATAGTAGGAAGTTTGGTGGTCCTGGTCACCATGATGGCCAGCGTTCGGGAGCGAACCGCGGAGATTGGTATTTTCCGGGCCATCGGTTTCCGGAAGAGCCATGTGATGCGCATCGTTCTTTTGGAAGCGGGGATCCTGTCCGCCTTGGCCGGTGTGCTCGGTTATCTGCTGGGGCTGGGCGCGACCAAAATAGCGCTTCCCTTTTTCACGGCCAGCCACAGCGTAGCGCTGGTTATTGATCCCGTTCTGGCAGGAGGGGCCATCGTTTTAGCTTTGGTCCTGGGCCTGGCCGCAAGTATATACCCGGCGTTTTTGGCCGCCCGCCTGGATCCGCATGAAGCCCTGCGGGCGCTATAGGAGATATCATGAGCAACATTAGATTGGATAAACTGGTAAAACAATACGGCAGCGGGGATTCCCGGGTCACGGCTGTGGGCGGCATTAGCTTTACGGTTCAATCCGGAGAGCTAATCGCCATCATGGGGGAATCAGGTTCAGGAAAGTCCACGCTGCTTTCCATGATGGGGGCTTTAAACTCTCCGACCTCGGGGAAGTACGCGGTTGGTGAAATTGAAGTTTACGGGCTTAGCCTCGAACAGAGAGCTGATTTCCGGCGGGAGTGTCTGGGGTTTGTGTTCCAGAGTTTCCATCTCATCCCCTATTTGACCGTGCAGGAGAACGTGATGCTGCCCCTGGCTCCGGTAAAGATGAAAGGGAA
>JASEHN010000638.1 GCA_030018715.1 Thermodesulfobacteriota bacterium
TTTTACGAGATCATTAATTTTGATCCTTTATTCCTTGTAAACTCGGCAGGGCACAGCCCTGAGATTTGTTGAACCTATGGCCGGCTCATAAGGAGGATTGTTATCCGTGAGAATGTTGATGTTCGATTCCTTCCACCCAGAAAGCTCCAGATCTGTCCGCTCTGGAAACCACCAGCCGTAAGCTGCAATGACTACATCAGGGTGTAACTCTGCGGCCAAGGCCACTTTCTGGCGAATCGTTCCTCTCGGTGTCTCGATAAAAGCCCAATCCCCTTCCTGAATGTTCAGTTTTTCCGCCGTCTCCGGATTCAGCAATACCACCGGGTCCGGTGAGAGCTTTCGTAGCGAGGGAATGTTCCGGTAAGCGGAGTGAAAAAAATGCGCATCTTTGGCCGAGGTTAGGGTCAGAGGATACCTGGGGTTGCTTTCAGTATCCCCCTTCGGTAATTCCGGCAGCCCGCGATAGACGGGCAGAGGGTCATATGCCCAGTCTTTAAACCGTGAGGAATATATCTCCACCTTTCCTGAAGGAGTCTTAAAGCCTTTCTTTTCGTAGCTTTTATAAGCCCAATCTCCTTTTAGGATGCCCACATTTTTGAAGTCTTCAAAGGTCAACCTGGCCGGTTTCAACACATCGTCCAGGCAAGCCCGCAGATTCGGCCAGAAAAGTTTCTCGTGCCCCAATTTTTTCCCCAGCTCATTCAGGATTAGAGAATCCGGCCAGCATTCTTCCGGCGGGTCAACAACTTTCGGCCGGGCCAGGATAAAACCGTGGGGTAAACCATAATGCCCGATGTCGTCGAACTCAAAATTCGTGGCCGCGGGGAGGACAAGGTCAGCCAGCTGGGCCGTGGGGGTCATGAAGATTTCCGCCACCGCCAGGAAGTCGAGCTTTTTCAAAGCCTGAAAAGTTTCTTTAGCGTTGGCATAACTCAAAAGGGGGTTTCCTCCCTGGATATACATCACCTGAATGGGATGCGGTTTCCCGGAGAGGATGGTTTTGACGATAAGCTGGCTGGGGGTGAACCCCATCTGGGCAGCCAGGCGAAACTCCGGGCTTAAAAGTTTTTCTCCCTTATCGCCAAAACTTTTGCCTAAGACAAATTCTCCCGGACGCATCACCGCAGGGCTGACTCGATTCACGTTCCCCCCGGGGTGATCCAGATTCCCGGTGATTGCCTTAAGGATCATTAACGCCCGCACGCATTGCACGCTGTTTATATTGTGTTCGAGGGCATTGCCCCACTGGATGCCAGCCGGCTTCGTGCAAGCATACAGGCGGGCGGCTTGGGCGATCTCCCCCTCTGGAATCCAGGTGATTTCTGAAACGTGCTTCAGGGGATATTTTCTTAAATGCTCTCTTAGCTCTTCAAAGCCAACCGTCCATTTCTCCACGAACTCCCGGTCATGGAGCTCCTCATCCAGAATCACCTTCAGCATACCCAGCGCCAGCGCCAGATCCGTCCCTGGCCTGGGCTGAAGCCAAAGATGAGCTTTCGCTGCCAAAAGAGTCTTCCTGGGATCGATGGTGATCAGCCTGGCGCCGCGGTCCAGGGCCCGGCGCAATTGAGATCCGATGATCCCTTCTTCGTTGGTCTGAAAAAGATTGCTTCCCCAAACCAGGACCAATGCCGGAGGATAATCATAATCAGGAACCGGAAAGAAGCCGCAGGTGATCAGGGCTCCTGTCTCCCGGGGCATGTGGCAGATGGAGCCTGGCGTGGCCACGTTGGGAACCTGGAGAACGTTGGCCAGCCGGATCATCATGTAAAGCTCCAGGCCTTTTGGCGTTCCCTGGGCAAAGGCTATGCTCCTTTCTTTGCCCTGTTCAACCCTTTCCCTGATTTTTTGAGCAATCGTGGAAAGAGCCTCCTCCCAGGAAATTCGCTGCCATTTTCCATCTCCTTTGGCACCGGCTCTTTTCAAGGGATACCGCAGCCGTTCTGGATGGTTGAGACGCTCTAATTGAGCGATTCCCTTGGCGCACACTGTCCCCCGGTTCAAGGGGGACTCCGGGTCGCCTTCTATCTTGACGATCTTTCCCTTTTCCACATGGAGGAGCAGCCCGCATCCCCCGTGGTCCATGCGGGCACAAAAAGCCTTGATGATCATTTTAATTTCTTTCTGCCACAGAGGGCACAGAGATCACAGAGTTATAGCCAAAATCTTTAGAACAAAAAA
>JASEHN010000639.1 GCA_030018715.1 Thermodesulfobacteriota bacterium
CCCGGAGGGCAAAGAGGGGTTAGGGGAGATTTTGGAGGAATATATATGGTCAATTATGGACTCATTAGTAAAGCCTTCAGCATTTTGTCAATTCTCATGAGGAGACCAGATATTTCATTCAATTTTTCACCACCAATGTAACCAAGGCTACCAGCAAGTTCCACGTCTGGGGGCCCCGGGCCCCCTCAGAGATATTACTTGGAATACTTACTGCAGCTCGCCGCATTTGTTGTGCCAGACCATATTTTTCTTCTGATGGAAACGCGCTTGTAATGTTGTAAACCATTTTTGCGACTTGCATCGCAGCCTGCCAAACATCTAATTTTTTATGAGGTTTATTCATACCCCTTACGACTTGCGCTCTCGCGACTTGCGGATTCTTTTTTTAATGTTAGTTTATCGATTTTGCCTGATGAGGTTTTGGGAAAAGAAGTCCGGGATTCAAAATATTTAGGAATAGCGAATTCTTCCAGGTTTTTTTTGCAATGAAGAAAAAGATCCTTTTCACTTATAACGTAACCATTTTTAGGAATTATATAAGCCTTTATGGCCTGGCCTAAAATATCATCCGGAACCGGAATTACGGCTACTTCAGCAATGCCTTCTATTTCATGGATGACATTTTCCACTTCCTTGGGGCTCACCCGTTCTCCTCTGGTTTTGATCATGTCATCTTTTCGCGCCACAAAATAGAGGAACCCTTCTTCATCCATTTTGAAGAGGTCCCCTGTGTAAAGCACCTTCTCCCCAGGTAAAACTCCCGGCTTCAGCACCCGGTCTGTTGTTTCCGCATCCCCCCAATAACCTCGCATAACATTGGAACCACGGACTACCAATTCACCAACAACTCCCGGCCCCAGCCGACGACCCTGTTCGTCCACGACCCAAACTTCTTCATTCGGCATGCCCCGGCCGACAGAACCGGGCCTCCGGTCAAGCTCTTCTGGAGGAAGGTAAGAGACTCTTTTACATTCCGTAAGGCCATACATGGAATAAAGCCTGGTTTGGGGAAAGATCTCCCGCAATTTATTGATGAAAGGCACCGGAAGGGCTGCGGCTGTGTTGGTTATATAGCGCAAAGAACTTAAATAATATTTTTTCAGGTCATCCATCTGAAGCAGGATGGCAAAGATTGTTGGCACCCCGGGAAATCCCGTCACTCTCTCTTTGACCATCTGCTTGATGATCTCGTAGGGATAGGTGAACGACTTTTCCAAAACCACTGTTCCCCCGAATTTGAAAGCCATAAGCACCTGGTACAGGCCATAGTCAAAAGAGAGCGGCAAGACATTTATGACAATGTCTTCCGGAACATTTTCCAGGTAAGTGGTAATGGAGGTGGCCGCGGAAATCATGTTTAAATGGGTAAGCATGACCCCTTTGGGCGTTCCAGTAGAGCCCGAAGTATAGATGATGGTAGCGAGATCGATGTCGATGTTTTTGTAGGGGGTAGGGGGTAGGGCATAGGGCGCAGAAGAACCGCAAGGCGTAAGGCGTAAGGCGCAAGGGGAACTGACAGCAGAGGGCATAGAGCAATTAATACCGTTAGGCGTTAGGCGCGAGGGAGGAAGGGGAGAAGACCACTCATCAGAGTTAAATACCTCGGCCCAAGAGTAATTAATGAATTTTGATGCCTTATTCGATGGAGTCTTTTCTTTTGGGCCAACCCAAACTACTTGATTAACGGAATCTGCTCGATCAAGAGCCTCGGAAACAACACCAGCTTTATTGGTATGGGTGATGAGGGCCTTGACCTGGCAGTCGTTTAAGATGTAGGCCAGTTTCTGGGATTTCAGGGTGGGGCTGAGCATCAGGAATACGGCGTCAGCTTTCAAAATCCCGAATAGGGAGACAACCGACTCTACTGAGTTGTCTAAATAAATAGCTACACGATCTCCTCTTTGAGTTCCCTGGTCGCGAAGCAGGTTGGCAACCTGGTTCGCTTTTTGCTCAATCTCCTCATAGGTCCACCTTTCTCCTCTTTGGATCAAGGCGATCTTTTGGGGATATTTTCGGGAGCTTTCTTCTAAGAAATGTTGTAGCAGCATTTAAAACCTTTTAATGGGACGCAGATTTTCGCAGATGAACGCAGATAAAGATTTTTTTTATTCATTGTTTAATTCACCAATGCTGATGGAGGATGAGAATCCTGCAATTTGGATTCTGCAAAC
>JASEHN010000640.1 GCA_030018715.1 Thermodesulfobacteriota bacterium
TTTTCAGGCTGCCCTGGATTCCCGCTCCCTGCTTAAAGCCTGCAGGGACAGGTTTAGCAGGGAATGACAATCTCAAATACTTCAATCGTAAAATCGCTCAATTTGGGTTGTACCTTTTTTTGACAAAGCCTATTTCTTCGACTATGATGGAAAATATTTTTGCCGTTTAAGAGGAGAGATTTTGTGGAGCTTTGCGAACGGATCAGCCGGTGGATTCGTGATCAAGTAAAAGCCGCGGGGTCCGCAGGAGTTGTGGTGGGTCTTAGCGGAGGAATTGATTCGGCAGTGGTTGCGGTTTTAGCGAAGCGGGCAGTGGGAGACCAAGTTCTTGGTCTGGTGATGCCCTGCCATAGCCTCCCCGAGGATGAAGGCGATGCCTTGATGGTGGCGGATACTTTTAAAATCCGCAGGGAGCGAGTGGACCTTTCCTCTATTTACGACGTATTCCTGCAACAGCTCCCCGAAGCCGGCGAGATGTGCCGGGCCAACCTGAAACCCCGCCTGAGAATGACCACGCTCTATTATTACGCCAACAAGTTAAATTACCTGGTGACCGGAACGGGAAACAAATCCGAGCTGATGATGGGGTACTTTACCAAATACGGGGACGGGGGGGTTGACCTTTTGCCCTTAGGCGATCTTACAAAATCGCAGGTGCGCAAGCTGGCTGAAGAACTTAAGATCCCCAGGAGAATAATTGAGAGGCCGCCCAGCGCCGGATTGTGGGCCGGGCAAACCGACGAGGAAGATATGAACATCCGCTATGAAGATCTGGACAATATCATTGTTTCTCTGGAAAATAGAGAGGAAGCAAAACTCCCCAAAGCGCAACTCAGTTATGTCAAGGGAATGATTGGACGCGCCAGACATAAAAGAAATACTCCGCCCATATTCCATTTGAAATCCGCATAAATCCAAAGACCCAAAGGAGTAGAGGCACCCATGGAAACTTTTACCTTTCGCGCTGCTGGAGAAGTTACTTTCGGAGTTGGGTCCATTCAACAGGTGGGCTTGAAAGTCAAAAGGCATGGCGGCAATAAGATCCTCCTGGTAGTTGACCAGGGATTTGCTAAGTCCGGACCTCTGGAAAAGATTACCGATGCTCTTAAGAAGGAAAAGATATCATTTGTTCTTTTTGATGCCGTAGAACCAGAGCCACAAGGGGAAACCGCCGAACAGTGCGGATTTCTGGCCAAAAATGAAGGATGCGATTTTGTCCTGGGGGTAGGCGGCGGAAGCGCTATGGACACAGCCAAAGCCGCAGCCATTTTGGCTACCAATGGAGGCCGGGTAAGGGACTACCAGGGGCTGGACAAGGTTCCCCGACCGGGCCTGCTCAAAGGAATGGTTCCCACAACTGCGGGAACCGGAAGTGAGGTCACCTTCACAGCGGTCTTTATCAACACGGAAGAGAAAAAGAAGGCCGGGATCAACAGTGTCCATCTCTTTCCGGAAATGTCGGTTCTCGATCCTGAGTTGACCCTTTCCCTTCCTCCCGCGGTTACGGCTTTTACCGGCATGGATGCCCTGGCTCATGCCGTTGAATCATACACTTCATTGAGCGCCAACCCTCTTTCGGAGATGGTCAGCCTGGAGGCGATACGCCGGATTGGAAAAAGCCTTCGCCAGGCGGTGGCCACAGGGTCTGACCTTGGAGCCCGGTCGGAGATGCTGCTGGGAAGCCTGCTGGCCGGGATCGGTCTGGCCAATGCCGGGGTTACGGCCGTTCACTCCCTATCGTATCCTCTGGGCGGGCGTTTTCGAGTGCCCCACGGAGTGGGAAACGGTTTGCTCCTTCCGGCTGTTATGGGATACAATGTCTTATCGCGCCCTGATCGATTTGCCCGCATTGCCGAGGCCCTGGGGGAGAAAATAGAAGGTCTTTCAGTTAAAGAAGCAGCCGTCCAGTCCGTAGAAGCGGTAAAAAGATTGGCTCACGATATCCAAGTCCCTCAACGGTTGAGCGACCTGGGGATTCCAGAGTCAGCTTTCCCCTGGATGGCCGAGGAGGCCATGAAAGTGGTACGCCCGCTGGAGAACAACCCCAGGCCGGTTTCTTTGGAAGAGGCGATAGGCATATATCAAAAAGTTTTTTAAATATTCACCGCAGAGAGCGCAGAGCTCGCCGAGGTGAAATAGAAATTCGGAAAATTTAATTTTGGGTAAC
>JASEHN010000641.1 GCA_030018715.1 Thermodesulfobacteriota bacterium
TCTGGATTCCGGCTTTCGCCGGAATGACGGAGTAAGTGACTTTTGCAAGAAGCTCAACTTAGAACACGGATCAACGCAAATAAATCCAGATAAAATTCTTTTTAAAATCTTGATGGCTTCGTAAAAAGTCGTCACTCCGGTGAAAACCGGAGTCCAGGGTATTTATAAGCATTTGAAAATACTGGATTCCGGCTTCCGCCGGAATGACGGAAAAGGGCATTTTCTGACTTTTTACGAGTTCATCATTTATTTATATCTCTGTGATCTCTGTGGCAAAAAATTTTATTTTTTCTCTTTCATTTCCTGGTAAAGATTGGCCATTTCGATGGCCGAGAGAGCTGCGTCCCACCCCTTATTCCCGGCTTTGGACCCGGCTCGCTCAATGGCTTGCTCCAGGTTGTCGGTAGTCAGCACACCGAAGGCCACGGGGACTTCGCTTTCCATCCCGATCATGGCCACCCCTTTGGACACCTCAGCGGCGATGTAATCGAAGTGCGGTGTGGCTCCGCGAATGACTGCTCCCAAACAGATGACCGCGTCGTATTTTTTCGACAGGGTCATTTTGCGGGCGACCTGGGGAATCTCGAAAGCTCCGGGCACTTTGAGGATCTCAATGTCCTTCTCATCTGCTCCGTTGCGTATGAGCGCATCCAGCGCTCCGGCCAGAAGACGTTCGCAAACAAAGTCGTTAAACCGGCTGGCCACGATACCGAACTTCATCCCTTTGGCATTCAGCTTTCCTTCCACCACTTTGGGCATTGGTTTTTCCTCCCCTTTTTAGAAGCAATCAGCTATCAGCGGAGAGCTTTCAGCCCCCTCACCCTTCCCCTCTCCCCCTCGGGGGAGAGGGATGGGGTGAGGGGGAACTGCTGATAGCTGACAGCTTTTTTCAATCGACCGATAAAAGATGCCCCATCTTCTTCTTTTTCGTCTTTAGATAGGCAATGTTCTTGCGGCTGGCTTTGATTTCTATGGGCACCCGTTCCACGACTTCCAGGCCATACCCTTGCAGGCCCACGATCTTTTTGGGGTTGTTGGTCATCAGGCGGATCTTCCGCACCCCCAGGTCCCTTAAAATCTGGGCTCCCAGCCCGTAATCCCGCAAATCAGGCTCAAATCCTAAGGCTGCGTTTGCTTCCACAGTGTCCTGGCCTTGATCCTGGAGGGCGTAGGCTTTCATCTTGTTGATCAACCCGATTCCCCGCCCCTCCTGGTGCATGTAAACGATGACGCCTTTTCCTTCCCTGGAGACTATGCGCATGGCTGCGTGCAATTGTTCGCCGCAGTCGCAACGCTGGGAACCAAAGACATCTCCTGTCAGGCACTCTGAGTGAACCCGGACCAAAACCGCCTCTTCCGTAGGAATATCCCCCTTTATTAAGGCCAGATGCTGCTGGGTATCCACTTCGTTTGTGTAAGCAATGGCTTTAAACTCTCCGCCGTAAACCGTTGGCAAGGAAGTGATGGCCGCTCGATGAACCAGGCATTCGTTCTGCAGCCGGTATTTAATCAGGTCGGCAATGGTTACAATTTTAAGGCTATGCTTCCGGGCAAAAATTTCCAGGTCGGGCATCCGGGCCATGGTGCCATCGTCGTTCATAATCTCGCAAATGACCCCGCTCGGTTTCAATCCAGCCAGCCGGGACAGGTCAACGGAACCTTCGGTCTGGCCCGTTCTGACGAGAACACCTCCCCGTTTAGCCTGGAGAGGAAAAACATGCCCGGGACGAACCAGGTCTTCGGCTTTGGCTCCATCGGCGATCGCTGTTAGGATCGTAGTCGCCCGGTCAGCAGCCGAAATCCCCGTGGTCACCCCGCGTTTGGCCTCAATGGAAACCGTAAAGGCTGTCTTGAAAGCCGAAGTATTGTCCGAAACCATCAAAGGAAGCTGAAGTTCCTTAACCTTGTCCTCCATCAAAGAGAGGCAGATCAGGCCCCTGCCGTATTTAGCCATGAAATTGACGGCCTGGGGGGTCACTTTCTCCGCGGCCAGACAGAGGTCTCCTTCGTTCTCCCGGTCCTCGTCATCCACCAGGATAACCATTTTCCCTTTGCGAATATCCAATAATACTTCATCGATAGTGCTAACTGGCATGATGTCATACTCCATTATGCAGAAAAAAACTTTCAAATCCCCCCAACCCCCCTTTACTAAAGGGGGG
>JASEHN010000050.1 GCA_030018715.1 Thermodesulfobacteriota bacterium
GCGTCCGGGTCCAAGATGCCGTTACTCGTGATTTTAATGATTCCTACTCCCTTTATTTTTATTACCACACGATTTCTTCCGGAGTGATCCCGCAAATCGGCCTTTTGATGGGTCCTTGTGCGGCCGGAGCCGCCTACTCCCCCATTCTGACTGATTTTCTCATCATGGTCAAAAAGACCAGTCACATGTACATTGCTTCCCCCACGCTGATCAAGTCGGTGCAGTTCGTAGATGTCACCGAAGAGGAAATTGGGGGGGCGAAGATGCATGCCGAGGTGAGCGGCTGCTGCGATGTATTAGCCGAGAATGATGAGGATTGCTTGCAGAAATGCCGGGAGCTCTTGAGTTTCCTGCCTGCCCACAATCAGGAGGAACCGCCGATTGTCCCCAATGGCGATGACCCGAACCGTCGCGATGAAGAACTGCTCGATGTCGTCCCGGTGGATTCGAAGAAATGGTATGACATGCATCACGTCATCCAGCGGATCTTCGATCAAGGCCATTTTTTTGAGATCAAGCCGGATTTCGCCAAGAACATGATCACGGGCTTTGCCCGGTTAGACGGGCGATCGGTCGGTATCGTTGCCAATAATCCGAAACACAAGGCCGGGTCCATTGATATCAATGCTGCCGATAAAGAAGCTCGATTTATTCGGTTTTGCGATTGCTTCAATATTCCCTTAATCTTTTTGGTGGACACTCCTGCCTATTTGCCGGGTGTGGATCAGGAAAGAGGAGGAATTATCCGCCATGGAGCGAAGGTGCTGCATGCCATCGCGGAGGCTACGGTCCCAAAGTTCACGGTCTACATTCGGAAAGCCTATGGCGGGGGAAACCCGGCGATGTGTGGTGAGCCTTTAGGATCAGATTTGCTTTTGGCCTGGCCCACGGCGGAGATGGGGTTGATGAATCCGGATGGGGCGGTGAACATTATTTACCGCAACGAAATTGCTGCGGCCAAAAACCCGGAGGAAGTTCGGGGCCGGCGGTTGGCAGAATATAAAGCCACCTTCGCCCGTTTCCCCTACCATGCCGCCCAGATGCGGTGGGTGGAGGAAATCATCGATCCGCGGGATACCCGGCCTTTGCTGATTCAGGCCCTGAAGACTTTTCGCCATAAAACAGAGGAGAGACCCTGGAAAAAGCATGGGAATATCCCTCTTTAAAGGGTTACTCCCTTACTGGCAAAATATAATACTCCCCAAAAACTGGACAGAGGTATAAGGTGCATGTTAGCCTGCCATAATCGAGAAGGAGGATGGTATGGTTTCGAACATGCGCAGAGGCCACGATGCGGCTTTCAAAGCACGAGTTGCTTTGGAGGCCTTAAAAGAGGAAAAAACCATGGCGCAACTTTTCTAGTGAGTTTGGGGTTCACGTAAACCAAATTCGGCAATGGCGTCAGAAACTCTTGGATGAGCTTCCCAGTTTATTTTCGGATCGGCGTAAGAGAAAGGACAAAGAAGGAGAAGAACTTTTGTCCGAACTTTACCGGCAGATCGCCCAGCTCAAGGTGGAGCTGGAATGGCTTAAAAAAAAGTCCCAAGTGCTCCAGTTAAAGAGAAGAGAGAGTTGATAGATACGGGGTATGCCATGATTCCCATTTATCGTCAGTGTGAGCTTTTAGAGATCACCCGGTCGTCTTACTATTACCAATCGGAGAGGGATGATCGTTATAACCTTATGTTGATGAATCGGATTGACGAGCAGTTTACGAAGACGCCCTTTTATGGGGTTCCCCGGATGACGGCTTGGTTGAATCGGGAGGGGTACCCTGTCAATGAAAAGCGGGTGCGGAGACTGATGCGGGCGCTGGGTTTGGAGGCTGTTTATCCGAAACCAAAATTGAGTCAGTCTCATCCCGATCATAAGAAGTATCCGTATTTGTTGAAGGGTTTGGTGATCGATCATCCCGATCAGGTTTGGGTTTCCGATATTACGTATATTCGGATGGTTCATGGGTTTGTGTATCTGATGGTTGTTATGGATTGGTTTAGCCGGTATATTTTGGCCTGGCAGATTTCGATTACCTTAGAGACGGGTTTTTGCCTTGAGGGTCTGGAGCAGGCTTTGGGGATTTCGAAACCGGAGATTTTCAATAACGACCAGGGCGTCCAGTTTACGAGTTTAGATTTCACGGGCCGCTTGGAGAAGGAAGCGATCCGGATTAGCATGGATGGCCGGGGCCGGGTCTTTGACAATATTTTCGTAGAGCGACTCTGGAGAACGGTGAAGTACGAGGAAGTTTATTTGAAATGCTATCAGACGGTTCCCGAAGTTCGGGATGGCTTAGCCAAATATTTTTGCTTTTACAATACCGAGCGAATCCATGAAGCCTTGGACTATCGAACTCCTTATGAACTTTATGTCAAAGATCGGATGAAAACAACAACTACGCAGGCTCTAACAATGCACTAAATATTCCCCTATTTTTTGTCTTGACAACGGGGAGAGGCTCAAATTATAGTGGTCTCCAACCTAGGCTGTGGAGGCCATAGAATATTATCACCATGGAAGAGTAAAGGGTTTTACTTACATCCCTCTAACAAATCTTTGCAAATTAAGGGAAAGGAGGTCTAGGGAAAAATGAAAGCAAAGAAGATTTTTGCAGGCCTGAAATGGGGGTTCTTTATAGGTATCGTTGGGGTGTTAATCCTATCAGGAAGTCCTGCTAAAGGGCAGCCACCGGAAAATTGGACGAGCGGAATCGCCTGCGAAGTGGCGCCGGAAGCGAAGATCACCAGGGTGGGGTGGGCCATGGGAGAAACCGAATCGGGGATCATGTTGTTCTACGAGGTGGGCATCATGAATGTGTCCGAAAAGCCCATTCGTTTTAAGTTAACCATTTATCCCCTGGAGGGAGGTCCGGTCTCTGGTTATTATCCCATGAGAGCGCGGAAGGGAAAGCCGTTTGCTCTGGAACCCAAAGAGGAGATGGTATTGAAGTGGCCGGTGCTGGTGAAGGAAATGCCCAAGGGTTTTGCTTTGGTAGTCAAAGGATGGGAGGAGAAGTAGGAGAAAAACTAGTTTTTAAGGATTTACCCAGTTAGAAAGCTCCGCCATTTATGGCGGGGATGTGAAAAGAAAACGTTCATTCATTATTGAGGGTGGGATTAAAGCCCTGTCCTTTCTCAGGGGCTTTACTGTTTTTGTCCCAAGTCTTTAAAAAATTCCTAAGGGATACCTTCAATATTTAAGGGTTAGCCCTGCCAACCGATGGTGCCTAATCGGGACAAGGCGAAAAATTTTGCTTGCACGAAAAAAATCCTCCGGAGGTAAGTTTTGGTGGAGATGGGGACCGAAACGAAACAGAATCCAGGGAGCGTATCCGGAATTTTGGCTCAGGAGGAAGAAAAAATTCGCCAAAGAAAATTCGGCGGCCGCACGGGGAAGATAATCAAAATCATTGCCGTATGCTTTTCGCTTTTCCAGTTGGTCACTGGTTACTTTCCCTTGATCGCCATGTACCAGAGGATCATCCATGTGGCTTTTGCCTTCTCCTTGATTTTTCTGCTTTATCCCTTTTCCCGCAAGCAAAAAAAAGATCGCCTCAGCTGGGATGGATTTTTATTTGTCGGGGTGCTTCTTTACATCAGTTACTATGTCGCCACCCATTTCATCGAGAGGGCCGATAAAGTCGGGCTAGAGCCACCTTTATTCGAATTGTTTCTGGGCGGAATCTTAATCTTTTTAACTTTAGAGGCCAGCCGCCGGACCACGGGATGGGCTCTGGCCATTTTTTGCGTTGGCTCCCTGGTTTATGCTCGATTCGGAGAGTGGCTACCCCATGTGTTGGGCCACCCGAATTATTGTCTAGAGCGCATCATCAGCGGTTTGTTCATGACAACCACGGGTGTCTATGGAGCCCTCACCGGCATCTCCGCCACTTTCATCTTTCTTTTCGTCCTTTTCGGAACTTTCATGCAAGCATCCGGAGCGGGGAACTTTTTCTTCGGCCTGGCTTCGAGTCTCTTCGGACATAGGCGGGGGGGGCCTGCTAAAATTGCGGTGGTAGCCAGCTCCATGTTCGGGATGATCTCCGGAAGCGCCATGGCGAATGTCGCCGCCACCGGGCAAATTACCATCCCGATGATGAAGAAAGCGGGTTACCGACCCCATTTTGCCGGAGCCGTAGAATCCGCTGCGAGCGTCGGCGGTCAATTCATGCCCCCGGTCATGGGCGGATCCGTTTTCATCATGATGGAAGTTTTAGGGGTTTCCTACGGTTATATTTGCACATCTGCATTTCTCTCGGCGGTGTTATATTATGTCGGCATTTTCTTCATCGTGGATTTTGAGGCCGTGAAACAAAACCTGAAAGGGGTCCCCAAATCTGATTGTCCCAAATTAAAAGAGGTTTTAAAGGAGGGTTTCCACTTCATTATTCCCGTGGCTGTTTTGGTATACTTTTTGATGTTTGTTCATGTTTCTGAGAGCCGAGCTGCCTTCTATGCGGTGGTGTCGGTTCCCCTGGTTTCTCTTTTACGAAAATCCACGCGCATGAACTTGACCCAAATTATCCGGGCGCTGGAACAGGGGGCGATCAACTTTCTCCCCATCGCGGGGGTTGTGGTGGCTTGTAATATCCTGGTAGGCATGATTACCCTGACAGGTCTGGGATTGCAGCTTTCATCCATCCTCATTGAGCTTTCTGGCCAGTCTTTGTTCGTCCTATTGCTGCTGACCATGATTGCTTCTTTGATCCTGGGGCTGGGGCTCCCCATCATCGTCTCCTATTTGGTGCTGGCCGTCCTTGTGGCCCCGGCCTTGATCCAAATGGGGGTAGAGCCGATTGCCGCCCACCTTTTTATTTTCTTTTTCGCCCTGGTTTCCGACCTCACCCCGCCGGTAGCGCCCGGAGCTTTCGTCGCCGCCGGGATCGCCGGCGCCGAGATGATGCGGACGGCGTGGATGGCTTGCCGGTTGGGGTTGGTGGTTTATCTTCTCCCTTACATGTTCGTTTACAACAGCGCCTTGCTCCTGAAAGGGAGTGTGAAAGATGTTCTTCTTTCGGCGATCACCGCCTTCATCGGGGTCTATGCCCTTTCGTGTGGAATCCAGGGTTTTATGTTGCGGACTACCAAAATTTATGAAAGGATTATGTGCTTCGTAGCCGCCTTTATCCTGATCAAGCCTGGTTGGGTTACCGACCTGGTCGGTATTGCTGTGCTGGGCACCATCATATTTACGCAGAAACCTACGCTTTTTACCGATCTTATGCGCCGCATGAAAAGTCCACCTCCTAAAGCTAGAGGTTAATTTTGAACCCTGGAATTTGGAGGGCAGATTTCCTTAATCAAATCATACAGCGGGCAAAAGGGTAGTTTGTTTGGAACCATTCCTGAGAAAAAAGATGTTCTTTTCAATGTCGGGGAGGAGGGCTTTCGATGGCCGAGGGGGGCGAAAGCAGCACCCTCGAATAATTTAACCTTTAACAAGTAAAGGAGGGTTATCATGGTTCGAAATCTTTTGGTTAAAGCAGGGGTTATGTTCTTCATCACCTTATTAACCTTGGGTCTGCCTTCCGAGGAAGTGAAAGCGGCCAAAAAGTATCTCTCCTTGGGAACGGGTGATCCGGCAGGAACTTTTTATTTCATCGGAGCCGGCTTTGCCAATGTGATCAACAAATATGTGCCCGAGGTGCGCATGATTGCGGAATCCACTCAGGCGTCCGAGGAAAATTTTCATTACTTGATAAGAAAAAAGATGGATTTGGGTCTGGCGGCTATCCTCGTGATCGACCCGGCCCTGGAGAAGAAGCTGGACCTGAGCGCGTTGCGGCTCTTTGCCCTAGGCCACACCAGCGACCGGCATTGGATTGTCCGGAAGGACACTCCGATTAAATCCATTGCTGATTTCAGGGGCCGCCGAGTGGCCGTGGGCTCCCCGGGAAGCGGAGCGCTTGTTTCCTCTAAAAGTGAGCTGGGTTCAGCGGCCAAGATTGCTTTTGAGGATATCAAACCGGCCTATCTCTCTTTCAGCGAGTCGATCACCGCGATCAGAGATGGAACCATCGATGTAGGGTTGATTTCCGCCGGTTATCCCGTAGCCAGTCTTTTGGATTTATCCAGAACAGTTCCCATCCGCTTAATCCCCTACACCGAAGAAGAGATAAAGGCCCTGATCGCCAGCCATCCTTATTATGTAAGAGTCGTTATTCCGGCCGGGACCTACACGGGAGTGGACACGAATACTTTGACCCGCGGCGTCGCCACGGCCTTATTTTGCCGCCAGGAGCTGAGCGATGATTTGGTCTATAAAATGATGAAGGCCCTTTACGAACATCCCAAAGAGAAGGATGCCATACATCCCCAAGCCCGGCAATGGAACTTGGAGAATATGTTTCGCGGAGCGGAATACACCACAAAATACATTCCCTTTCATCCCGGAGCCGTAAAATACCTTAAAGAAAAGGGGGTTTGGAAAGAGCTGAAGTAAATCTGATTAATTTCCAAATGGAAACGCCATTTTCCCCCTCTTCCGCCTGGGACTTGCCGTTCCTGAAACGGCGATCCAGGTTCTAAAAGATGAAAGGGTTTGTGGAGGAGAAACAGTTAATTCTTTCCCGGTCCATTTTTCGAGGCCTGAAGAAGGCGTGGGGAATTGAAGAGAAAATGAGTGAAAGGGAGGAAAATGTCCTTCGAGACGATTTTGCTTGAAAAAAAAGAAAACATTGGCGTCCTGACCCTCAATCGACCGGAACGGATGAATGCTTTCAACGAAAAGATGGAAGCTGAGTTCGTGCAGGCGATTCAGGAAGTGAACCAGGACGATGAAATACGGGTGCTGGTGGTGACCGGGGCGGGAAAGGCCTTTTGTGCAGGTGCAGATGTAGGTAGAATGTCCGGGGAGGAGAGGAAACCGAAGGGGGCAGAAGAATTCCGGCGGGGGTTCCGCAATATCCAAGGGATTATCCTAGGACTCCAGCGATTAGAGAAGCCAACGATTGCCATGGTCAATGGAGCCGCCGTCGGCGGCGGCTTTGACCTGGCCTGTGCCTGCGACCTCCGCACGGGCTCAGAGAAATCTCGCTTCATGGTCGCCTTCACTCGTATCGGCCTTTTCCCGGGCTGGGGTGGCACCTGGCTTTACCCGCGCATTATCGGGATTCCAAAGGCGGCGGAGATGCTTTTCACCGGAGATTTTATGGAAGCCAAGGACGCCGAGCGTTTTGGCTTACTTAACAAGCTGGTTCCATCCGCGGAGTTAGAAAACGAAACGATGGGCCTTGCTCGCCGTATCGCCAACGGACCGCCCATCGCCCTCCGGTTAGCGAAAATGCAGCTTTACAAAGGCTTGGAGATGGACTTAGAGACGGCCATGCAGGTCGCTGCGGCTTGTGAAACCATTACCTTGACTTCAGAGGACCATAAGGAGGGTGTGGCGGCCTTCGGAGAAAAGAGGCCCCCCCAGTATAAAGGAAGATGATCAGCCCCGGGATGGAATCAATGAAAAATGGAGAGGAAATTTATCAGCCGGAAAGATTTCGGTCACCCTTCAGGAGTTGGACATATATAGAAATTAGGAGGTTTATGGATGAGTTCATCAACGAGTGGCAATATGACGGCCAATGCCCAACTTGAGTCCCTTTTACATCCTAAAACTGTCGCCGTCATAGGAGCTTCCCAGGATACCAATAAGCTCGTGGGCAAACCAATCTTTTTTCTGCAGCAGCACAAGTTTGGGGGGAAAATCTACCCCATTAACCCTAAATACAAAGAAATCTCCGGCTTACCGTGCTATCCCTCCCTGGCTCAGGTTCCGGGTGAGATAGATGCGGTCATCATTGGGCTGCCGGCCGAAAGCGTGCTGGATGCGGTCAAGGAGTGCGCCCAACGGAAAGTAAAATCGGTCATCGTCTTCGCTTCCGGGTTCGCCGAAATCGGGGGTAAAGGGGTGAAGATGGAGGAAGAGCTGCGCGAATTGGCCCAGCGGGCGGGTATGATCCTCTGCGGGCCCAATTGCCAGGGGGTTGTCAATCTTCATGAAGGAGCGACGCTGAGTTTTACCCCTGCCTTAGAACGGAAACAGCTGCTGCCGGGGAAGATCGCTTTTGTTACCCAGAGCGGCGCCATGGGCGGTTCTCTTTTTAGCAATGCCATGCAGCTGGGGATTGGATTCAGTTATTGGATCAGCAGCGGTAATGAGGCCGCTTTGGAATCTGCTGATTATATGCATTATCTTGTCCAGGATTCAAAAACCAGTGTCATCTTGAATTACAGCGAAGGGTTTCGCGATCAAGACAAATATATTCGGGCGGCCGAGGCGGCGCGCCAGGTGGGGAAACCGATTGTGGCCCTTAGGGTAGGGAGGACGTCGGTAGGCCGAAAGGCGGCGCAGGCCCACACGGGGGCGGTAAGCGGCCCTGATCACGAAGTCGAAGCCCTCTTCCAACGCTTAGGAATCCTCAGAGTAGATGATGGGGATGAGCTCTTAGAAATTGGTAATGTTTTGGCCCAGGGGCGCTTGCCGGAAGGTAAGAATGTGGGCATCCTTTCGACCTCCGGAGGGGCGGGAGGATTGATCGCCGATCAATGTGAGGTAGAGAAGTTGGCAGTGCCCGAGCTTCGAGGGGAAACGAGGGAGGAATATGTGCAGCTGCTGCCCTATTTTGGTTCGGCCTTGAATCCTGTGGATGTTACAGCCATGTTTTCCCAGTTTCTCGCCAAAGACCCCGGGTATTTCAAAAAGTTACTCCGGCCTATGGTGAAGGAAAAGGCCATTCATAGCATTATCCTGATGATCACCATGTCCACGGGAGAAAGGGCCCAAAAAATGGCCAAAGACATTGTGGAGGTATACCAGGAGACGGATAAGCCCATGGTCATTTCCTGGATTGCCGGGAACCTTGCGGAAGAAGGATATCGAATACTGCGGGAGGCTGGAATTCCGCTCTTTATGAACACAAAAAAGAGCGTGCAGGCACTGCGAGCTTTGGTCCGCTATAAAGAGTTATCACAAAAAGCGCAGGCATGCCAAGGAGGAATAGTCGGGCCGGAAACAAGCTAATAAAGCATCTACCGGGAGCACGTTTATCCCTCTCTTAATATTGTCTATTTTCCCGACGTGCGGTAGGTCTTTATCACTGGAGTTCCTTCTCTCTTTGGGAGTCCTAGTCGGCCCCTTGCTCTTCAAGAAATCTGCGGCGGCCATAATCTTAGGAAATTGATTTAAGGAGATCATATGGAATATTCGACCCTTTTGCTGGAAAAGGTTGAAGAGATCATGGTGTTGAAGCTCAATTTACCGGATGCCCTAAACCCAATGACTCAAGAAATGAGCTTGGAATTCCGCCAGGCCATCGAACAAATCGGGGGAGATCCGGAAATCAAAGGGTTGATCCTGACGGGAAGCGGACAAGCTTTCAGCGCCGGCGGGAATCTCAAGGTGATGCAAGAAAGGACCGAAGTCCCCCCTTTCCGCCATAAAGAAGAAACCCGTCAGTTTTACCGAAGATTCTTAAGCATCCGCAACCTTACAATTCCAACGATTGCAGCCGTCAATGGATATGCCATCGGTGCCGGAGCTTGTCTCGTTCTCGCTTGTGATGTTCGGATCGCTTCGGAAAAAGCAAAATTTGGTTTTACCTTTGTAAAGATCGGCATGCACCCGGGAATGGCCGCCACCTACCTACTTCCCCGCATTGTGGGAACGGCGACGGCCTATGAATTGTTGGCTACCGGCGACATTATCGATGCGGTCGAGGCCTATCGCATCGGTATGGTGAGAAAAGTGGTAAAGGCGGAAGAGTTAATGCCAACCGCGTTGGGATTGGTTAAAAAAATTGCCTCCATGCCCATGGTCGCCGCAAAAACCATGAAGGAATCTATTTATATAAACTTTGAGGAAGCGAACATCGAAGTGGCCCTGGACAGAGAAGCGGCGCATCAAGCCCTTACTTTCACCACCGGGGATATTAAGGAAGGGATCGCCGCTGCCATAGAGAAGAGAAAAGCGAAATATTCGGACGATATATAGGACCTTTCCTGATTCCATTCTTTCCCGTTAGCAAGGGGCGCCGGGGCGGAGAAGAAATCAGGAAACCGGCTTAATAAAAAGATGGGGCAGGACCGAAGGTTTTATCGGGAAGATTGGCTCGACGGAAAAGAGAAGAAAGGGAAAGAATGGATTTTAAGAATATTCTTTGGGAAAAAAAGGAAGGCGTGGGAATCATAACGATCAACCGGGAAGATGTGCGCAACGCCTTGAAAGCCGAGATTCGGGAGGACATCGCAGCAGCGGTGCAACTGGCGGAGAAGGATCCAGAAGTGCGGGTGGTGATCATAACGGGAGTAGGAGAAAAAGTATTCAGTGCGGGCGGAGATATCAAGCAAATGGCTGAGAACACCATGTGGGATATTTTAGAGAAGAGATATGATATTTTTGCCCAGATCCATAATTTCCCCAAACCAATCATCGCGGCCATTAATGGGTTAGCGCTGGGGGGAGGATGTGAGCTGGCCATGGCCTGCGATTTTCGGGTAGGCAGCGAAAATGCGCGGCTGGGACAGCCAGAAATAAATCTGGGCATCTTTCCCGGTGGAGGAGCCACCCAAAGATTACAGAGGTTAGTAGGAGTGGGGCGAGCCAAAGAACTGATTTTTACCGGGGATATTATCAATGCTCCAGAAGCAGAACGGATTGGCCTCTTGAATAAAGTTTTCCCGGCAAAGGAATTGATGAACAGGACCATAGAAATCGCTATGAAGATTTGTAGCATAGGCCCCCTGGCTTTAAAACTCGCTAAGATGTCCATCAACATGGGAATGGAAACCGGTCTCCATATCGGCTTGGGCTACGAAAGACTGGCCCGGACCCTTGTTCATGGAAGCGAGGATCGCCTTGAAGGCATGCACGCTTTTTTAGAAAAAAGAAAACCAGAATTTAGAGGACGGTAAAGGAAATCTCATATCTTCTTCTACCTGAAGAAAAGATAGCCAGGGGGAAGGAGCCCTGCCATGGCCATTCAAGATTTGATCGGTAAAGAGTTCCCCTTTTTTGATATGCCCGTTGAATGGGGGAAAATTAGGGAATTTGCAATGGCCATCGGCGATGACAACCCCATTTACTCGGACCCGGCCTACGCGGCTAAAACTGAATTCGGGGACATCCTCGCCCCACCCACATTCACGGCTACGAAAGCTTTCTGGCGAAAAGGAGAATCCCTTTCCGAACTCGCTGGCCTCGATCCGTATTTCCGGCTCCACGGCGAAGAAGAATATGAATACTTTAGGCCGATCTTAGCCGGAGATGTCCTGACCTGCAAAAGCAAAATTGCGGAGGCCTACGAAAGGGTAGGCAAACGAGGGGGCAAGATGACCTTTATCGTTTTAGAATTTGCTTTCTACAATCAAAAAGTAGAGAAAGTCCTAATTTCCCGGACCACCACGATCCACACCGAAGGGGCAGTCAAAAATTAGGAAGGACCAACATGAAAAAAAAAGTCTTTTATTTCGAAGATGTCCGCGAAGGGGACGAAGCCCCGCCGGTAGTGGTGCCCAACATCACCCGCACCCACATTGTGAAGTATGTCGGCGCCTCCGGTGATTTCAACCCCATCCATCACGATGAGCTCTACGCCATCCGCGGGGGCAACGACCGAGTCTTTGCCATGGGGATGATGACAGCAGGCTTCCTCAGCCACATGATTACGGATTGGGTGGGAGACGGAAAATTGCGCAAATATAAGG
>JASEHN010000051.1 GCA_030018715.1 Thermodesulfobacteriota bacterium
CTTTTTGGGGGAGAGGAGAAAGGTGAGGGGGGCAATTTAAGTGCGGCACAGCGTTCCATTATTTACGCGAAGTTCAATAAGCAATTTCCGTAACAGTTTAGCCATTTGAAAAGCTGTCAAATCCCCCTTCATCCCCCTTTTCTAAAGGGGGAAAAGACTGAATCTTTTATTGGACTCAATAAAAAACCTCTCCTCCCTTTGCAAAGGGAGGTCGGGAGGGATTTTTGATCCGCCTGAGGCGGATCAAAACGCTAAACTGTTACCAATTTCCAAATTTTTTTAAGCTGACAGCCGATAGCTTTATACTATCTTAACGGATCACCCCTTCATTCCTCAAGAGCATGATCTCCTCTTCTTTATATCCCATCCCTTTCATTATCTCTTCGGTATGCTCCCCGATTTCAGGCGCGGGTGTGCGGATTTCACCCGGCGTATCTGAAAATTTTATGGGCACTCCGATCTGCCTGACTCGTCCGGCCCGGGGATGAACCGTCTCCACGAGCATCTTACGGTGAAGAACGTGGGGGTCGTCAAAGGTCTCTGCGATAGACTGAACTGCTGTGACGCACGTATCCTCTTTCATCAAAAGGTCGAGCCACTCCTTTTGAGTCTTGGTGAGAAAGATCCTGGACATTTCTTCTTTGATCTCCTGGCAACGAGGTTCTCCCTCCCTGGGAATTTTATCCGCCCATTCGGGCCGGCCGATCCCCCGGCAAAGGTTGACCCAGAATTTCTCCTCCAGGGCGCCCACTGCCAAATATTTACCGTCTTTGGTCCGGTAAACCTGGTACTGCGGCAAGCCTCCGCCAAGCCTTCTTTCCCCAGGTTTGGGAGACTCTCCTTCGGCGAAGAAAAGGGCCGCGCTGTCTGGAATCAATGAGACAACTCCGTCAAGCATGGAAACATCGATGAACTGTCCCCGGCCTGTCTTCTGCCTGGTCACTAAAGCAGTCAGAATTCCGATGACCGAGTAAAGGCCCCCGCCCACTAAGTCGGCGATTTGAATTCCGGGGATCACCGGGGAACCTCCTTTTTGCCCGGTCATTCCCAGGATGCCGCCGATGCCGATATAGTTAAGGTCATGACCGGCAAGGTTTTTATAAGGGCCGTCTTGTCCAAAGCCGGTTAAGGAACAATAAATCAGACGGGCGTTTATTTTTTCCAGATCCTTATGTCCCAGGCCCAGGCGATCCATAACTCCGGGACGAAATTGCTCGATTAAAACATCGGCTCCCTTCTCCACCATTTTTAAAAAAATCGACCGCCCTTCCGGCTTTTTCAAATTGAGGGTAATGCTTTTTTTGTTCCGGTTCAAAAGGAGGTGGCGGGAGCCTATGCCGTTGATCTGGGGAGGGTTCCATCGGGCATAATCGCCCTGTTCAGGCTCTTCGATCTTGATCACTTCCGCCCCCAGGTCCCCTAAGAGCATGGTCCCATAAGGCCCGGGGAGCAGTCGGGTCAAGTCAAGTATCTTTATTCCTTCCAAAGGTCTCATGAATAAACCCTTTAAAAACCGTAAGGCGTGAGAGCGCAAGGCGCAAGGGGGAAGAAAACATTTAAAACGCCCTCACGCCTTGCGCCTTGCGCCTTACGGTTTACGGTTTTTTAAACGGTTACAATAGGCTCATACTCGCCGAACACGCCGCGGAGGACATCGCAAATCTCCCCGAGAGTACAATAAGCCCGGACGCACTCCAGGATCGGAATCATCAAATTTCCCTGCCCCTGGGCAATTTTCTTCATTTCCTCCAGCGATGCCGCCATCCGCTTCGGTTCCCGCGATCCCCGCAGCTTCTCCAGGCGCTTTACCTGTACCTCCCGGACCCTCGGATCGACCTTCAGCAGCCCTTTCACGGGCGGTTCTTTGACCTGGAATTTATTCACGCCAACCAGGATTTTCTTGGCGGATTCAATCTCCTTCTGATAGCGGTAGGAGCTCTCTTGAACTTCCTGCTGAATGTAGCCCTTTTCGATCGCCGCCACGGCCCCGCCGACCTGGTCGATTTTGGCGATGTAATCGCCGGCCCGCTTCTCGATCTCGTCGGTCAGATTCTCGATATAATACGAACCGCCGAGTGGGTCCACCGTATCCGTTACGCCGGATTCATGGGCGATGATCTGCTGGGTCCGAAGGGAAAGGCGGACTGATTCCTCCGTGGGCAGGGCCAGGGCTTCATCGTAAGAGCAGACCGCTAAGGACTGGCATCCGCCGAGAACAGCGGCCATGGCCTGGAAGGTTGTCCGGACCAGATTATTCAGCGGCTGCTGCGCCGTCAGCGTACATCCTCCCGTCTGGGTGTGAAACCGCAGCATCCAGGAACGGGGATCCTTGGCCTGGAAGCGTTCCCTCATGATCCGGGCCCAGAGCCTGCGGGCCGCGCGAAACTTGGCCACCTCTTCTAAGAAGTTGATATGGGTGTTAAATATCCACGAAACCCGGGGAGCGAAATCGTCGATATCCAGCCCGGCTTTCACCCCCGCTTCTAAGTAAGCAATCGCGATGGCAAAGGCGAAAGCCACCTCCTGGGCGGCAGTTGAACCCGCCTCCCGGATATGATAGGCGCCCACGCTGATGGTGTTCCACTGGGGCACTTCGCGGGAACAGTATTCAAAGATGTTGGTAATCAACCGCATGGAAGGCTGGGGGGGAAAAATATAGGTTCCCCTGGCCACGTATTCCTTGAGCACATCATTCTGGATCGTCCCCCGCAGGTCTGCCGGTTTGACCCCCTGTTTTTCAGCGACGGCTATGTACATGGCCAAAAGGACCGCGGCCGTGGCGTTGATGGTCATGGAGGTGCTGACCTTTTCCAGGGGAATCCCGTCCAGAAGAATTTCCATGTCGGCTAAGGAATCGATGGCCACTCCCACCTTGCCCACTTCACCCTGGGAGATCGGATGGTCAGAATCATACCCGATCTGGGTCGGCAGGTCAAAAGCCACGGAGAGTCCCGTCTGCCCCTGCTCCAAAAGAAACTTATAACGGCGGTTGGACTCTTCGGCCGTGGCAAAGCCGGAGTACTGGCGCATGGACCAGACCCGCCCCCGGTACATGGTGGGTTGAATTCCGCGGGTAAAGGGATACTCCCCTGCAAAACCAAGATCATTCAGGTAATCGAACTGGGGAGCTTCCGCCGGCGAATAAAGAACTTGTATCTCCATCCCTGAGGTGCTTTGAATTTTTTCCTGGGCCTTTTTCAGGCTTCGGGCTTCCCACTTTTTTTTCTCTTCAGCGATCTTCTTTTCATCCATTTCCTCTTCTTCCTCCATCCCCTATCGTCAAAATCTAACCTCAGAGGCCGCAGTTTTTTCGCCTGGTGGCGATATATTAATCCACCCCGGAAAAAATTACAAGAGCCAACCGAGCGCTGCCGCACCCGGATTATGCTCAAGCACGCCTTCCCGCCCCAAGCTCAAAAGGGAGGTTGGGATAGAAGGACCAAACTGAAGGCCAAGAATAATAGGTGGGGGACCATGACGGCCAAAAAGCTCGAGGTTTCTTGTGCACACACCCGGCAGCCATCTCTTCGGGCCACGAAGATGCCTCACTCTACGTAAAAATTACAAAAGTCTCCCAGAGCCCGTTTGACCTCCGAAATTACCGATAAGCCATATATAGAACATCAGCAGGAAGAATGATAGAAACACAATAACCCAGCTTATGGCCTTACTTGCCTGCCAGTAGCGGAGAGGAGAAGGATAATGGGCTTTTTGTTTTAACAACCTTTCTTTGACTTCCGCCGCCTGGCCAAACCCGGTTATTTTCAAAACGATGAAGAGAATTGTATCCCCAACGATCAAAGCCGCTTCTATAGGATTTTTAGTCAGCCAAGAAAGAGCGCCCGGGATGGTTTCGAAAAAGACCCGGCTAAAAACGGCGCCGATTCTGGACATCGGGTTGTTGAGAATCCATAAGAAGGCCCTGGCGCCTTTCCGGTAGAACCAATCGGTGTCCAAGTTCATCGCCCTCAATTCTGCTGGGTAGACCCCCGATAGGATCATAAGGGTGAAGGCCAAAGCCCCAAAGATTAGCAGCTGCAGTTGGGCCATTACGTGATCTCCCGTGTAAGGAACGTAATCTACAGGATAGGGGAGGATGTCGTAAAGCAAACCGGGAAATAGGCCCAGGTAAATGCACAGAAAGGAAGCGATGGCCATGGCCAAAAGCATATTTAAAGGAGGTTCTTTGGTCCTTAATCCGGAATCTTCGCCAAAAAAAGTGAAGTAAGGGACTTTAATTCCGGCATGGAAGACCACACCAGCCGAGGCAAGCTTTAAAAGGAACCATATCACGGGGAGAGGCCAGTTCTCATGGGCCGCTGCCGAGACAATCATCGATTTGCTTACAAAGCCGTTAAATAATGGAAAGGCTGAAATTGATAAAGCCCCTATAATGCAGAAGAGGGCGGATAAGGGCATGGTTTTATATAAGCCACCCAGGTCCGTACACTTGATCTTGCCAGTCCTGTACAGAACAGAGCCCACAGACATAAAAAGAAGCGCCTGATACATAATACAGCAGAAAGCATGGGAAACAGTGCCATTCAGCGCCAGGGTCGTACCTATCCCGATCCCCGTCACCATGAACCCTCCCTGGCTAATAAGGCTATAAGAAAGAACTCTCCGGATGTCATTCTCCAGGAGGGCATAAAAAATGGGCATTACGGTCATGAACGCCCCGCACCATATCAAAACCTCAGCCCCGGCGAAGGTCCGGGCCAGGATATAGACGGCACTTTTGGTGGTAAAGGCGCTGAGAAATACTGCTCCTGTGACCGTGGCTTCGGGATAGGCATCCACAAGCCAAGGATGGAAGGGGGGGATAGCGGCATTCAGGGCAAAACCGATCAATATAAGATAAGAGGATAAACCCCCTTCCAGTCCCACGTGGGCGAACTCGATGCTTCCGGTATTGTGGACATAGATAATAATGCCCGCCAGGAGGAAAAGGCCACCCAAAATATGAATTAAAATGTAGCGAAATCCGGCCTGAAGAGAGGTGGGCGTTCTGCGGGACCAGATCAGGAAAGTGGAAGCGATGGCCAAGATTTCCCAAAAAACAAAGAGGGAAAAGAAATCTCCTACAAAAGTAATCCCCAGGGCGCTGCCAGCATAGAAAAAACCAGCCATATGCTGGACATCATCCTTTACCTGGAGCGCGTAAAGAATGGCGATAAAAGTAATGACAATGAAAATATATCCAAAGGGGATACTGAGCTTATCCACCCTGCCCAAGATAATTTGGTATCCAAGAAAATCAAAAAACCAATGGATACCTTCGGGGGTAAAAAAGAGATTCAAAAAAGCAAGGATCGGGAGGAACAGCATGTAGGCAGACTTCAACTTACCCTTTAACAAAGGGATAAAAAGGGCACCGACAATAAATATGGCGGCAGGCGGGATGCTGTTAATCATAATACCCCTCATCCCTCTTCAAAATTTTACGTAAGAGTTTGGCTATGAAAATAAGCGAAACACAGGAAATAAATCCATAACCGGCGAAGAAATTCGGGGCCTTCTTCCAGTAAAATTCACCGTGCTTAGGGACAAAAAAATCAAGGACCAGGAGGAGCAGACACACCCCAAAGAGAATCCACCTCACTCTCCTCCGGTTTACCGGCGAGTCGAAAATGGTCAGTACCTTTCTATCGAGATCTTTGCTCATCACCTGTCCCCATCCCCTTTCAGGAAATTATTCTTAAGGCAATTAAGGCGAGATACAGCAGGGCAATGATTACGACCACCCAGAAGATAGGAATATAGATGGGCATCGGTTCGTGAGTAAGCTCTTTTTTTTCTTCGCCTTCCATATTTGCTTTATCCCCCCGTCAGGCCTTTGACCGTCAGGGCGGCCAGTCTCCAAAATGGCTGCGGGTAGAAAAACAAGACCATCGATATAAGGGCGGTCAGCACCAGCGGAACTACCACCCAGGAGGAGGCTTCATGAGCATCATTGAGTTTTTCATCCAATTCCCCGAAAAATGCCCGGTAGACGATGGGTAAAAAGTAGGCTCCATTCAAAAACGAACTGGTTAAGATCACGATCAGTATGGGAATCTGGTTGGCCTCTAAACTCCCCAAAACGAGATACCACTTGCTCAGGAAGCCGCCGAAGGGCGGAAACCCAATGATGCTCAGAGCTCCCAGGAAAAAAGCAAACATCGTTATGGGAATTTTCTTGCCGATGCCACTCATCTCGCTAATATTTTTCCGCTTGACTGCGATTAAGATGGAACCCGCGCAGAAGAATAGGGTAATCTTCCCGAAGGCATGCATGACGATGTGAAGGATGCCCCCCATCATCCCTTTGCCGGAGAGAAGGGAAGCGCCGAGAACAATGTAAGAAAGCTGACTGACGGTAGAGTAAGCAAGCCTCAATTTCAGATTGTCCTGCTTCAGGGCCATAATCGAGGCCACGATGATCGTAAAGGAGGCAAAATAGGCCAGGGCAGTCCCCAGGCCAATCTCCGAGAGCAGGTCGATACCGAAGACATGGAAAACGACCCTCAGGACGGTAAAAACACCTGCTTTGACCACGGCCACCGCATGCAAAAGAGCGCTTACTGGCGTGGGGGCGACCATGGCCGCGGGCAGCCAGGAGTGGAAGGGCATCATGGCCGATTTGCCGATCCCGGCAATGAAAAGGATAAAGATCACCGCGATCATTAAAGGAGAGGCCTTTCCGGCCAAAATCCCGGCGTTGGAAAACTCCAAGGTTTGAGCCACAGTGTAGGTCAGGAATATGGCTGGCAGATTGAAGGCAATGGATGTGCCCAGCAGATAGGTAAGGTATCTTCTTGCCCCTTTTATGGCCTCCGGGGTTTCTTCGTGGATCACCAAGGGGTAGGTGCTTAAGGTTAATATCTCGTAAAAAATTAAAATGGTGATCAGATTAGCCGCAAAAGCCACTCCCAGGGCGCCAAAGAGGGATATCGCGAAGCAAATATAATAGCGGGTTTGGGCATGTTCATTAAATGAACGCATGTAGCCGATGGAGTAAAAAGAGGTGATAATCCATAGGAAGGAAGCAACGAGTCCAAAAAAAAGACCGAAGGCATCCACCCGAAAATTCAAATCAAGCCCGGGGAATAATGTCAGCAACTGGTATTCTATGACCTCGCCCCCCTGAACCCGGGGCAGCATGGAGGCCACAATCAAAAACATGATGACCGAGGCCAAAATGGTCCAAAATTCTCTCACATTCGGCCTGCGTTGGCCAGCCAGAGCTATGAAGGGGATAGCGATTAAAGGGACCAAAAGGGCGCAAATCGGGGCTATGGACTTCACCGTTTCCATTTAAGGCATTCCCAGAAGCATGCTGGCAGCTTTCTCGGCCAGGGTAACCGGGATAAACGCACCGATCCCAAAGATGATGGACAATGAAACTAAGATAAAAGGTGGGAGGACTAAGGACAAGGGGGCCTCATCTATAGAGGTTTTTTCGTGCTTCCCTATTTCTTTGTGACCATGCCCTTCTTCCTCGTCCGTTTTGAACCATACGATCTCGATGACTCGCCCAAAATAGACGGCGTTCAATAAAGCGCTGAGAAGGATCACCGGAACAATAAACCATTTTCCGGCCTCGAGGGCTCCCAGGGCAAGCTTCCACTCGCTTATGAACCCGGTGGTGAGGGGAATCCCGATCATGCCCAACGCCCCGATGGTAAAGGTGGCCATAGAGAGGGGCATCTTTTTGCCCATGCCTTTTAAGCGCGATATTTCGGTTATGCCCGTCTTATAAATCAGAGAACCGGCAACCAGGAAGAGGCTGGCTTTGAGGATGGCATGACTGAATATATGGACGATGCTCCCCACCAGCCCGGTATGGTTGGCGAAAGATAGGCCCAGAATTATATATCCCATTTGCCCCACACTTGAGTAGGCCAGCATCCTTTTGATATCGGTCTGGGCGAGGGTAAGGTATGAGCCTACCAACATGGCCACACCCCCCCCCAGAAGAAATACTTCCTTGGCTGGCACCACTTTAAAAACAAACGCGGGGGTATATACGGTAAACATTACTCTCATCATGGCGTAGGCCGCCACCTCGATGACACAAGCTGACAGGATCGGACTGATCACGGACGGCGCCAAGCCATGAGCATCCGGCAGCCAGGCGTGGAAAGGGAAAAGGGCCATCTTAATCGATAACCCCACAATAAACAGGGCAAACGCCGCGATAATCACTTTGGACTCGAAAATGGCCGGCAGCTTCTGGCTTAAATCCGCCATGTTGAGGGTGCCGGTCATTATGTAAAGTTGCCCCACGCCGATAAGGTATAAAGTCGCGCCTATGGTCCCGAGGATGAGATAATTATAACTGGCCACAATAGCCCGCTTCTTTTTGCCAACTCCCACCAGGGCATAACCCGCAAGGGAGGAGATTTCTAAAAAAACATACAGATTAAACAAATCCCCAGTAACGATGATCCCGTAAAGCCCCCCTGCCAGCAATGAGTAGAGGGCAAAAAATGAAACCGTCCTTCCCTCCCCGGCTTCCTTCTTGACGCTTTTGGCGGCGAATACAGAGGTCACGAAGGAAACAAGCGTGACGACCACGAGGACATACCCGGAGAAAGAATCCACTACGTACTCTATGCCCCAGGGGGGCTCCCAACCGCCAAGCCAATATCTGATGGGGCCGCTCAGGAAGACGGTATTCAGCAAAGACAGGGAGATCAGAAAGGAAAGGAATGTGGCTGCCGTAGTGATGTGCCATTCATACCTGTGCTTTGTCCGCCACAACAATAAAATAATGAAACTGGCCATAATCGGGATGATGACCACTAAAATTGGAAAATGTTCTGCCATTCTATTCAGGGCTCAGCTCCATTTCGCACCGCCGCCGGTCGGTCGCTTCCCAAAGAAGATTTAACGCTTTAACCTTAAAACCTTTTCTTCATTCTTCTTTGTCTGGTATTTCGTCTTCCTCAATCGTTTTGTAGGCATCATAGATCTTTATGACGATGGAAAGGGCGACCCCGGTGGTGCTGATCATGACCACGATGGCCGTCAGCATGAGCACATGGGGGAGCGGGTTCGTGTATTGCAGGGCTTCGATGGCTCTTATAATTTCCCCCTTCTCATGGAAGGCAATGGGGATGGTGGCCCCTTTCTTGACGCCCGTGGAGATAAAAAAGAGTATCACCGCTGTCTGGAATATATTCAGGCCGATCAGTTTGCGGATCAAATTTTTTTTGCTGATCATGGCGTAAAATCCAATCATCATCAAGACTACGTAAATCCAGTAATTAGACTTACTCACCACGTAATCAATCA
This sequence comes from Thermodesulfobacteriota bacterium, assembly GCA_030018715.1. Taxonomy (GTDB): domain Bacteria; phylum Desulfobacterota; class SM23-61; order SM23-61; family SM23-61; genus JAHJQK01. The sequence continues at coordinate 9,280 of JASEHN010000051.1, forward strand.
TTCTTCCCCTCAGTTTCGTAAGAAGCAATGGCCAAAAAAATGGTGATCATGATGGCCATGACGCCGATGCCTACTCCGATTTCAATTCCCAGAATTCCCATGGCCCGGATCTTAGGAATGGACTCTAAGGGGAGAGGTAGTTTCCCATAGTCTAAATAATTTCCGCCCATCAGGAGGGCCACCAGCCCGATTCCCGAGAAGATCAAGAGCCCCAGGCTTGCCAGAACCGTTAACTTCTTCAGGGAGATGCGCTTCTGGCTCGCTTCTGCCCCGAAGGCCAGCACCAGAAGAATAAAGCTGGCCCCCAGGATGACACCTCCTTGGAACCCCCCTCCAGGACTGTAATGGCCGTGCATGATCACGTAAAGGGCGTAGATTTGGATGAAGGGGATCAAAATCCGAGAGATGGTCTTAATGATGATATTTTCATACTGGACGATCATGGGGCGTCCTTCCTGAGCAGCAGCAGGCAAGCGACTCCGGCGGTAAAAATAACCGTGGCTTCCCCTAAGGTATCGTAGCTCCGGTAATCGGCCAGAACCGAAGTCACCATGTTGGGCGTGCCCGTCTCCTCCACCGTCTTCTCAATGTAGCGGGGAGAGACATGGATGCTGGGCGGAGAAGAGGGGTCCCCCCAACCCGGCAAATCTTCCATTCCGTAGATGAGTAGCCCCCCGGTTAAAAGAACGATCAGGAGTTGAAAAATTTTCAACCTTTTGCCCTCCGTGTGGTCTTGAATACCGCGGCTATGAAAAAAACCGTACTTGCGCCGGCCCCTACCGAAGCTTCGGTAAAAGCCACGTCCACCGCGCCCATCGCTGCCCAGAGCAAGGCCATAAAAAAGCTATAGGCCGCCAAGATGATGACCGCGCTCAGAAGATCCTTCACCGTGATGGCGGCGATGGCGCAGACCACTACAAAAATCAACAGAATAAAGTCCAAAGACCAGATCACTCTTCTTCCCTCTCTTTGCCGAAATTTGATCCTGCGGGCGAAGGTCCTCGGGTCCAAGGAAAGACTTGGTTTACCAGGGCGGCGCGTCCGATGGCATGGGTGGCCGTGGGGTTGGCCAGAAAAATGAAGAGAACGATGAATAAAATTTTCAGACTCACGAGGGAAAACCCATTATAAAGTGCACAACCGATCAGGGCCAGCGACGCCCCCAAGGTGTCACACTTTCCAGTGGCGTGCATGCGGCAATAAAAATCTGGGAGGCGCAGCAGCCCCAAGGTGCCCGAAGCAAAAAGGAAAATTCCGCAAGCTATCAGCAAACCGGACAAAACCTCCAACATCAGATGGCTCCCTTCCTTTCCAGGTATTTGGCCGCGGCCAGAGTTCCGATGAAATTCAACAAGGCATAAGCCAGAGAAATGTCTACGAACATATCCACCCGCTGGATGACCAGCCCCATGAGGACGAGGATAACCACACTCTTGGTCCCGATGTCGTTGATGGCCACGATGCGGTTCAAAAAACCTGGCCCCCCGATCCCCCGATACAGGCTCACCAAGACTAAAAAGCCCAAAATCAAACTCATCCATAGAAAAAAATCATTCATGGACATCTCTTTTTACCCTTCTCCATATATCTTAGCCACCCGGTCTTCCATCTCACCCGTCAGCAGATCATCCGCAACCTTCTTGCTTAACGCGTGCACGTAATATTCCCCCTCGCGAATATCCAAAGTAATCGTTCCCGGGGTCAAAGTAATGGAGTTGGCCAGGGTTACAAGAGCCAGGTCGCTCTCCAGTTTGGTCCGAAACTGAACTATCTGGGGGTCAATGGGCATGCGGGGATGTAGAACCAGGTAGACTACGTGGAAATTGGCCAAAAAGATCTGATAGATCAGCCATGGAATATAAAGGATAAAGTTTTTCCCGGCCAGGTGTCTTTTTTTCAGATTTTTTAAGCTGGTCTGAGTAAAAAGAAGGTCATGGGAGGCATAGGCCACAAGGGCGCAACAGACCCCTCCGAGAGATAGATGAAACAGGTCGAAAAAACCTGAAAGGAATATCCAGAAAGCAAAGAGGATGGTGAAAGTGGCTAAAAAATTAAGCCAGGGAAACTTCTTTTCATTCCGTGCCAAAAAAATATTGCCTCGCTTTCGACTGCTGAACGATGATTCATTAGAGGCGGACTCTAACACAAAGCCCAAAAAAGTGTCAAGACTCATTTCATTTAATTTTGACCTTGACTTTGCATGCGCCTCAAAATATGATTTTCCATCTTATCGTTTTTAAATTAGCCACAGAGGACACAGCGCGGCAGAGTCGCAACCAAAAGAATAAAGTTTGCTTAGTTTCAAGCCCAACCCAAGAAATCCCCCCTGCCCCCCTTTAGCAAAGGGGGGTTGGGGGGATTTCAGAGGAG
>JASEHN010000642.1 GCA_030018715.1 Thermodesulfobacteriota bacterium
ATTAATCGACCACCACGAGCACGCGGCATTGCTCTAAGAAACTTAAGTTTTTCGACATATCTTTCAGCCCTTGGGCGTCGGCGTTGCTGATAACCAGATCGCTGCTTCCTGCTCCGCTGGCTTTCACCGCTTTTACCACGTAAGGATTGGCGGCCACCCGGTCATTATTTTTGGCCGCATCCAGGTCTTTTACGTAGCCTACGATGCCATATTTCGTGGCCCACTCCTGGGAAACAAATGCCGACCCATAGACTTCCCTGCCGTCTTCGTCAAGAATTTTGGGGGACATGGCCGGACGAATATTCAGCCCTCGAGAATCAAAAACCACTCCGGAATACACGGGCGATCCCGCCTTGGGGACGGGTTGAGTCCCGAAAGAACCTGGCGGTAAAACGGTCTGGGATAGCTGGCCAGCCATGGATATTTCCACGATAACCTCTACAGCGCCGTCGGAAAGGTACCTGGTATTTACCGTCCGCGCTCCGCGGACAACTCCCTGAACCTGAGTGCGGATGACATCGCTTTGGGTCATGGCATTGACCACCAGCGTCTGGGAATCAATCCGGACCCCTTTGACCGTCTCCAGGATATTCCTGAGAGCATCTGCCTTGGCAGCTCGTTCGGCCCCGAGTCGGGCCGCAGCGATGTTTGGTGCGTCGGGATTGGGAGCCCCGCTTCCTGTGGCCCGGATGACCTGGTCTGCCCAATTAATTTCCCCGTTCCCAACTGCTTGGATCAGCGGCTGTTGCGGCCAAGCCGAAGCCGTGGATAACAACAGAAAAAAGGCCGCAAACCAAACTTGCGTCAACCATCGATTTTTTTTCATGTTGACCTCCTCAACATTAAAATTTTTAGGGATTATAGTTAAATCTCGTTTGGGCTGCTTGCATCCGAAAATTCTTAAATTAGCCACAGAGGGCACAGAGACCACAGAGTTTTAAAAAAACATAATCAAGAAAACAAGTCAAGAGACCTGAGTGTCTAAAGTGATCCGCCGCATGCGGGACTAAAGTTGAAAAAAGGCAATTCCTATATTCTTTAATTAATTTATAATTTTAAACAACTTATCCTGTTTGTCAAGATAAAATACCCCATCGCCTCCCTTCACTTTACAGAATCCCTATTCCAGGAACTCCTCAACCCTTTTTTTTGTCATCGGTAAACTTTCCGGACTCGCCGTAAACCAGTTAATTTCAGCGTCGGCTTTAAACCAGGTGATCTGGCGCTTGGCGTAATGGCGCGTATCTCTTTTAATTAAATCCACGGCTTCTGGTAAGTTAACTTCCCCGGAAAGATAGGAGGCGATTTGTTTGTAGCCGATGGATTGCAGAGATTTTAATCGCGGATGATAGCCTTTGTGGAGAAGAGATCTCACTTCTTCCACCCATCCCTTCTTAATCATTTCTTCAGTCCGCGCCTCGATACGCCTGTATAATTCATTTTTTTCCAGAGTAAGCCCGATCTTCAACACTTCATAAGGTTTTTCCTGAAACCCGTGGTCCCCCTGAAGCGAAGAAATGGGTTGGTTGCACTGAGCATAAACCTCGATAGCCCGGATAATGCGCAAAGCATCGCGGGGATGGATTCGTGAAGCTGCCTGCGGGTCAATATTTTTCAACTGGCAGTGAAGGTATTCGCTTCCTTCGGTCTCAGCCTGTTTATTAAGGATTGTACGCAGCTTCGAATTGGAGGCCGGCCCGTGAAAAAGGCCACGGGTCAAAGCTTTCAGGTAAAGGCCCGTTCCTCCGGCTACAAAAACAGGAGTTTGCCGTTTATGAAGCCCGCGGATAATTTCATCGGCTTGCGTACGAAACAAGGCGGCGCTGTAATCCTGATCCGGGTCAAGAATATCGATCAGATGATGGGGAATCAAGCGCCGCTCCTCCAGGGAAGGCTTGGCCGTCCCGATGTCCAGGCCCCGGTAAACCTGGACAGAATCAGCGCTGATGATTTCACCTTGAAAACTCATGGCCAGTTTTAAAGCCAGAGATGTTTTTCCCGATCCCGTAGGCCCTACGACGGCAATGATTTTGGGCTTTTCCATTGACTTTATAATTTACCGCAGAGCAGGCAAAGAACGCTTAGAAAAATTGTAACACTTTAGCCCTTTGAAAAGAGGTGGGGCGTAAGGTCAGAGGGAATCCA
>JASEHN010000052.1 GCA_030018715.1 Thermodesulfobacteriota bacterium
AAATTCGCCTACGGGCCGGTGGCCATTGAGATTGGCAACGATGTAGAAAAAGCAGGCTTAAAGTTCATCACCTGGGCCAGCGCTGGCGAGCGCGGGATTGTCATGCGTGATAAGTGCTTCTCAAACCCTCAGACTTTGAAGGGGTTGAAGATCCGCGTCATGCAGGATCCTTACCAGGCCAGTATTATTCAGCATATGGGTGGAATCCCCGTTCCCATGAGTCTCGCCGAAGTTTATACTGCCCTGCAAACCGGTCAGATCGACGGGGCAGAGTTAGGACCCTCCCTCACGGTAAGCGGTAAATACCACGATATCAGCAAAGCCTATGCCCGGACCTTGCAGTTCCGGATCCCAGGGGAAGTCCTGGCCAATTTAAGCTGGTGGAAGGGGCTACCGGCTGATGTCCGCAAGGTGTTGGAGGATGGACTCCCGATCTTGCGCAAAGCCAATGATGATTATATAGATAAGGACCCCGGAACCAGTGAACCGGACCGCCTGAAATTCATGGAACAAAAAGGAATCAAAATGTGCACCGTGGATATGGAAGCCTTCAAGAAAGCCACTTATCCATTGGTGGAAGAACTCAAGAAGACAATTGGGACACCAACAGTGGATAAGGTTCTCAAGGCCGTTGGCTACTAAAGATATTTCAACCTGGGGGTTCCCCTTACCAGGAATCCCCAGGAAGGAAAAATGAGGCCTTTTTCACCATTCGTTCATAAAAGGAGTTAAAAAACGGAAGCGTTAGGGAGATGTTTAGAATGGTTCCTTAAAGTCATCTGTGCCGGTCTGGCGGCCGTTCTGACGATTGTGATCTTTCTCCAGGTCTTTTACCGCTTTATCCTGCGGGCACCGCTGGTCTGGTCTGAAGAGATGGCTCTTTTTCTCTTTCAATGGAGCGTTTTCATGGGGGCGGCCCTGGCCGTTAAGCAGCGGGGTCATTTTGGGCTGGATATATTCATCCGCCGCCTTCCCGCCGCCTTGGTGAAAACCCTGGATAAATTCGGGCAAGTCATCGTCTTCTGCCTCGCTACGGGCTTGGTTTTTTGGGGGTATCAGCTCAGCCAGATGACCATGCTCCAGACTTATCCCACCCTGCAATTCCCTGTTGGGTATTGTTACCTCGGTATCTCCGTCAGTGGCGCCTTCATGGCGATATTCGCGGTTTTGAATGAAATCGAGGATTGGCAACAGAAAAGAAAGAGTTGATCTATGGACGCAGTTACGCTGATGGTCCTCGCTTTTATTGTTCTGGTGGTAATGAACGTACCCATTGCCTTTGCTATGGGCTCAGCCACCGTTTTAGCTCTTTATGTGGCTGGAAATATCCCTCTTCAGATGGTTCCCCAGAAGCTGGCCTCCGGTATCGAATCTTTTCCTTTCCTGGCGATCCCGCTGTTTATTCTGACCGGTGGGTTTATGGAGACAGGGGGGATCAACCGCCGCCTGGTTGAGTTTGCCCAAAGTCTCGTTGGCCATATCCGTGGCGGATTAGGCCAGGTCATGGTCGTGGCCGAAATGTTTTTCTCCGGAATCTCCGGTTCCGCGCTGGCGGATGCCTCGGCCATCGGAACCTTGCTGATCCCTTCGATGATTCGCGCCAACTATAAGCCTTCCCGGGCTGCTGCCCTGATGGCAGCCGCTGCGGGCATGGGTATGCTGATTCCGCCCTGTTTGCTGATGGTCATTCTGGGGGCGATCGGCAGCATTTCCATCGCGGCCCTTTTTATGGCTGGTTTCCTGCCTGCCACTCTCATGGCCATCACTTTGGCAGTCTTGATTTATTTTCAGGCGCGCCGAGGTACGATTCCAGATGCAACGGGGAAACGCGCCTCTCTAAGAGAAATCCTGAATTCTTTTGGGCATGCGATCCTCCCTTTAGGATTGCCGCTTATCATCTTTGGCGGAATCCTTGGAGGGATTTTCACGGCGACTGAAGCGGCAGTTATTGCGGCCATTTATTCTTTTGTCATCGGGGTGTTTATTTACAAAGAAATTAGTCTGCGGAAGACCTTTGAAATCTTGGCGACGACCACGAAACTAACCGGCGTGGTTTGCCTGCTCATCGGATTCGCCACGGGCTTTTCCTGGGTATTGGCCACCCACCAACTTCCTCAGGTTCTGGGAGCCTGGATCACTGCCGTCTCTCCTAACAAGTATGTTTTTATGCTATTCACGATCCTGGTCTTCTTATTCTTCTCCGCGGTTCTGGACGGACTGCCGGCCATGCTGATCTTCTTCCCGATCCTGTATCCGACGGCGATGCAGCTTGGGATCGATCCCCTCCACTATGGAATTTTGATTGTCGGCACGATGGGCATCGGTTTGATTCTTCCGCCGATTGGTATCGTGCTGGTTATCATATGCTCCATCACCAAGATCAAGCTGGGAGATACGATCCGGCCCATGCTTCCTTACCTCACAGTTCTGGTGCTTGATCTCATCATTATTGCCTTTTGGCCACAACTGGCCCTTATTCTTCCGAAACTCGTGGGATTGCATTAAAACAGGGAGTCGGGAGTGGGGAGGAGGAAACACATAAAGTCTTTTACAACTCCCGACTCTCTACTACCAACTAACGTCCATAGGCCTTTAACCGGAAAGGAGTACGCTTATGGGTACCTACCACCGCTGGGAAGATTTTCCACAAAGAACAGTCAGCTATCTCGCGGGACGGCCGAATTCTGAGGGGATTAAAATCCGGATCCTCTCCACAGAAAGGATCATGTTAACGGAGATCATAGTCCAGGGAGGAGGCACAGTTCCCCGTCATTATCACGAGGCAGAGCAGATCATCATCATCCAGAAAGGAGAAGCCCGGGTTACATCCGGAAAGGAACCATCCCGTTTGCTCAAATCTGGGGACATCTGGATTGTGCCCTCCAATACCATGCATGGGGTAGAGTATCTGGGGGATGTGGCGGCCCTGGAGATCGTCAGCCCGCCCCGGATGGATAATTTTATTGGGTACACCATAAAACAAACATTTTTCGAGGAAGAAGAAAAAAGAACTGAATAGTCATCGAACGCCACCCCCCCCATTTTTTTATAAAAAAGCCCCTTGAATACCCGTCAACTTGCTGGCAGGATGAAAAGGGGTTCGCCGAAGGCGAATATTTTTAAAGGAATCTGGTTATGCTATACGATTTAGGTTTGAGCATGATTCGGAGACCCCATCATTCGAAGTGTTGGTGATAAAGTGCCGTTTGATATGATTCGGCGCTCTATCAATTATCACCATAGCGAAAATCAACTTCGTTCCCAATTTTGAGTCTTTGATGCCCCCCAGCTTGCTGGGGGGTAATTCACTCTTGACCCTCCCGCTTTGATTCATCTTCGAAAAATTCCCTAAATTCTTCTTGACATGGGGCCGAGTTATTATATACTTACCGGTAGGTAAGCAAAAATCTTTGATACTTAGCAGAAGAATCAAGGCGGAGAAAAATGGCCAGAACAGGGAAACAAGAACTATCGGTGGATAGAACCGTCCGCCAAAAACTCCTGGAGGGAGCTGCGGAATTGTTTGCCCGCAAAGGATATGCCGGCACCACGGTTAGGGAAATCGTGGCTTCAGGCGGGGTGAGCAAGCCGGTCCTTTATTATTATTTCCAGAGTAAGGAAGGCATCTACCTGGAGCAGATGCGGGAGGCCTTTGCCAAGATGGAGGAGCTTCTCGAGTCCTCTCTCCGGTATCAGGGGAGCGCCATCCAAAAATTGCTGCGCCTATGCGATCAGGCCTATTCCCTGTTCATGGAGAAAATCAAAGTGGTGCGGGTTATGTACGCCATTTATTATGGACCGCCCCCGGGAGCCCCTTTTTTTGATTTTGACGCTTATCACATTAAGTTTCAAAAAGCGATTCAACGGCTGGTGGAAGAAGGAATCCGCCAGGGGGATTTCCGCAGGGGAAAAGCCAAAGATATGACCTGGGCCATCCTCGGGGCTTTGAACGTGGCCATTGAAGTTCATCTCGGGCATCCGGAAATGAGCCTGGGCCGCAAAGGCCTGGCCCGGGTTCTTAAGGTCATTTTTCAGGGAATATGGGCCAGGAAAGAAACGGAAAAGGGAGCAAGAAAATGAAAAAGGGATTCATACTCAAGGCAATTCTTTTTACTCTTGGAATCGGCATCGCGGGCTGTCAGGCAACGGGAGAAGATAAGAAGGCAAATGAAAAAGTTGCTGAGCGCCCGGCGGTGGCCGTGGAGGTTGCCAAAGTTGCTGTATCCAACCTCACGGAGGGAATTGACGTTGTGGGAACCCTTGCGGCTAAATTTGGAGCCGATGTCAAATCCGAGTACACCGGAATCGTAACCGAGGTTTACGTCACCGAATGGGTCCGGGTGGAAAAGGACGCCCCTCTGGCCCAGCTGGACACTCGAGAAGCGGATCTGATTCTGAAAAAAGCGAAGACCGCGGTAGAGATTGCCAAAGCAAATCTTATGCAGGCAGAGGTGGCCGCGAACCGGGCCAGCCGGGAATATGAACGGGCCCTAAAGCTTAAAGAGGTAGGACTCATCACCCAGCAAAACCTGGATGATGCCTTAACGGAAAGAGAGGCGGCCATGGTTCGGATCTCCGCGGCTAAGGCCCAGATTCAAGCGGCAGAAGATGATGTTCAGCATGCCCAAACCCGACTTTCCAAGACAATCATCCGCTCGCCGCGGGGAGGCGTAGTCTCCTGGCGGAATGTCAACGTGGGAGACTATGTCGGGGAAATGGGGGCCAAGCCGATGTTCCGGATTGTGGATAACCTGGTGCTGGAACTTACGGTGACCGTTCCTTCCAGTGAAATGGGGGCCATACGCGTGGGGCAGCCCCTTACTTTTTCCACGGATGCCATTCCAGGGAAGACTTTCACAGGAAAAGTCATGTTCATCAACCCGACCGTAAATGAAGCGGATCGATCGGTGAGGGTGGTGGCTGAGGTTGAAAACACCTCCGAGCAGCTAAAGGGAGGCCTTTTCGTGAAAGGCCATATCTTGACCGGAAAAAGGACCGGAGTCATCAAAACCCCCCGCATCGCCCTACTTACCTGGGATGTGGCTGCCGCCAAAGCAGAGATTTTTGTGGTGCATGAAAACATCGCCCACCGCCGGACCATCCGCACCGGAAATATTGCCGGCGATCAGGTGGAAATTATTTCCGGTTTGGCTTCCGGGCAACTGGTGATTACCCGCGGAGGGTTCAACGTCAAAGACGGGGATAAAGTGAATGTAACACGGGTCAACGGAGAAAAGTAGAATGTTGCTTTCGAATCTATCCATCAAAAGGCCGATATTCGCGACGGTAATGATGCTGGTCCTGGTTACCCTGGGGATCTTCTCCTACCGCAAGCTGGCCATCGATATGTTTCCCGACGTGGAGATCCCCGTTGTCTCGGTGGTCACCAAGTTTCCGGGCTCCTCCCCCGAGACCGTGGAACGAGAGGTGAGTAAGCGCATCGAGGAGGCGGTCAACTCCATCGCCGGCGTCAAGCACGTCATGTCTACCTCCCGGGAGAGCGTCTCCAATGTGGTGCTCATGTTCAATTTAGAAGTGAGGGTTAATGACGCCGCCCAGGAAGTAAGAGCCAAGGTGGGCGCCATCCGGGGGATCCTGCCCCAGGGGATTGAGGAGCCCATCATTCAGAAGCTGGATTTTTCAGCCTTCCCCATCGCCTCCCTGGCCGTGCGCTCGGAGAAATTCTCCCCGCGGGACCTAACGACCCTGGTGGAAAAGAAAGTCAAAAGACGCTTTGAAAACATCTCCGGAGTGGGCAAGGTTGACCTGGTCGGCCCCTCCAAGCGGGAAGTCAATGTGAATATCGACCCGCTCCGCCTGGAAGCCCTGGGCATGGGGATAGATGAAGTGATTGCCGGTTTGCAGTCGGAGAACGTTAACACCCCGCTCGGGCGGCTGAACCGTGGGGGGACCGAATATCCATTGCGGATTGCGGGAAAACCCGATGCCGTGGAACAGTTCAAGACCATAGTGATCGGCCAGCGGGGAGGCCGTCCGATTCCCCTGGCGGAAGTGGCCCAAATAAAGGACGGCATCGAAGAACAACGGTCCCTGGCCCTGGTGAACAGTATCCCGGCCATCGGCTTGGACATTTTAAAACAGTCAGGCGCCAACACGGTAGGGTTGGTTGACCTGGTGAAGAAGGAGATCGAGGTTATCCAGAAAGAACTTCCTCCCGGGACCACCATCGAACTGGTCCGGGACGCCTCGATCATGATCCGCGACTCGGTGCGGGATGTGCAGGAAACCCTGATCCTGGGAGGTATTTTAACCATCCTCATCGTGTTCTGCTTTCTCAACTCCTGGCGGTCCACGGTGATCACCGGCTTGACGCTGCCTATCTCGGTCATATCCTCCTTTACGGTTATGAATTTCATGGGCATGACCCTGAACGTGATGACCCTGATGGCCCTGTCCCTGGCCATCGGCCTGCTCATCGACGACGCCATCGTGGTCCGGGAGAACATCGTGCGCCACCTCGAGCGGGGAGAGGATCACTTTACGGCGGCCCGGGAAGGAACGAGTGAGATCGGGCTGGCAGTTTTAGCCGTGACAATGTCCATTGTCGCCGTGTTCGTCCCGGTGGCCTTCATGAAGGGTATTGTTGGTCAGTTCTTCTTCCAATTCGGGATTACCGTAGCCTTCGCAGTGCTCGTCTCCCTTTTCGTCGCTTTTACCCTGGATCCTATGCTCTCCTCGCGCTGGGTTGATCCGGACATCGAGCGCAAAGGGAAACGGCATTTTCTCGCCCGCATCCTTGACCACTTCAATCATTGGTTTGACCGGACAGCGGATGGATACCGGAAGGTGATCGGCTGGGCCCTGGATCATCGGATGATCGTCCTCTTGGTGGCTACGATGGCTTTCTTCGCTGGCCTGGGTGCTTTTAACATTCTGCAAACGGAGTTTTTCCCCAAATACGACCAGGGAGAATTTCAGGTGAACTTCCAGAGCGCGCCCAATGCCTCCATGGAAGAGACTCAGAGTCGATTGGCCGCAGTCCAGGGGGTGTTGAAGGAGATCCCCGAAGTGAAACATACCTACGCCACCATCGGCGCTGGAGATACAGGAACCGTCCGCGACGCCATGGTGTTTGTCAAACTCAAAGAGCGGAAGGAGCGCAAGCGCAACCAGGAAGAAATTCAGCAGGATCTGAGGCGGCGCCTTGAGAAAATCCCTGGCATTCTTCCGGCCATCATGGAAGCGGGGAGGATGGACAATCAGAAGCCCTTAGTAGTCAATGTGCGCGGCGAAGATATTACTTTGCTGAAGAAATACGCGGCGGTATTGAAGGACGAGATCTACAAAATCCCGGGAATCGTCGACCTGGAAGTAACCCTGGAACAGGACATCCCGGAATTCCGCTTACTCGTGGACCGGGAACGGGCCGTGGACGCCGGGTTGATGACCGGAGATATCGTCCGGACCGTGGGAGCGCTGGTGGGCGGGCAGGCCGTCACCACGTATGAAGATGAGGATGGAGACGCGGTAAACGTGCGGGTGCGGTTGCCGCTGGCCCTCCGGCAAGATCCGGCCCAGGTTGAAAGATTACGCTTGGCCGTCCCCAAACCCAATGCCTTTCCCGCGCTGGTTCCGCTGGGAAATGTGGTCAACTATGGGATGAGCACAACGCCGTCGGAAATTAACCGGCAGGACCTGACTCGCCAGGTGGTGATTACGGCTAATCTCGATGGTCTTCCTCTGGGAACGGCCGTTAAAAGGGTACAGGAAGCGGCGAAACATCTGACCATGGCTCCGGGGTACCGGATCGTTTTTTCCGGCGAGGCCGAGGACATGGCCGAATCCTTTGGTTACATGGCCGAAGCTCTTCTTTTGGCTATCATCTTTGTCTATCTTATTCTGGCGGCTCAGTTCGAATCATTCATTGATCCCTTGGCCATCATGTTTTCCCTTCCCCTTTCCATCGTGGGCATGGCCGGTATGCTCTTGCTCACCGGGGGTACCATCAACATCATGTCTCTCATCGGGCTCATCATGCTCATGGGCTTGGTAACCAAGAACGCTATCCTGCTGGTAGATTTTACCAAGACCCTTCGCGGGAGAGGAATGATCCGGAGGGAAGCCTTGATTACCGCAGGGCGAACGAGATTGCGGCCCATTCTGATGACCACGCTGGCCATGATCTTCGGGATGCTCCCCTTGGCCTTGGCCCTCGGGCAAGGGGCCGAAATGCGGGCGCCCATGGCCAGGGCCGTTATCGGGGGATTAATCACTTCTACCTTATTGACCTTGCTGGTTGTTCCCGTTGTATATACCGTACTTGATGATGTCGGCGGATGGATCCGCCGCAAGTGGGAAGGAAAAAAGGAGGTGCGGGTTTGAGGAAAAGCCTTTTTTGGATGACGATTCTTTTACTGGCCGGATGCCCCGGAATTTTTCCAACCCCAGGAGCCTGGGGGTCAGAGAAAGGAATAAATGTGCTGACCCTGGAGGATGCCCTGCGCATCGCCCTGGAGAAAAATAAGGACATCCAGAAAGCGCGGGAGTATAAGAACTCTGTGGAGGGGCGTTACATTGAAGAGCGTTCGGCAGCCTTTCCCCAGCTCCAGATAACCGGGAGTATTTCCTTCAGTCGTGACGAAAGCCAGAAGGTCTATGGCCGGATGTTTCCCCTGGAGAGCGAGAGCCGGTCGGCTGAGGTTGGCCTTTCCCAGGCCCTTTACACCTTCGGCCGGGTCGGAGCGGCCATCCGGGCGGCCAAGGTCGGCCTGGCTACGGCAGAGGACCAATTGCGCATCTTCCGGCAAGCGGCGATGCGCGATGTTTCTTCTTCTTTCTACGACATCCTGCTGGCCCGGGAGTTTTATGCTCTATCTGTTCAGACCCTGGAGCAGAAAGTTCGCCACCTGGACGAAGCGCGCAGGAAACATGCCGCCGGCGTGGCCACCGAATACGATGTTCTGGCCGCGGAGGTGGCGGTCCAGAATTCCAGACCTGAGGTCATCCGCAAAGAAACCCTCGTTCGTATTTCCCGGGAAAAGCTGAAATTTCTTTTGGGCATGAATGGGCAGGAAGTGGATGTTCAGGGAAACCTTGAGGCCGGGCTGGCGGCCCCTCCCCGGTACGAAGAAGCGGTGCAGGCTGCCTGGAAGAACCGGCCTGAGCTCTCCGACCTGAACAAGAGGGTGGAGATAGCCAAGGAATTGGTAACGATTTACAGCGCGGGTGATAAACCGCGCGTGGATTTTAGAGGAGGGTATGGCTGGCGGGAACAGCTCATGGGGTCAGATAGGGAAAACGGCCAGGTATGGACCGCCGGGATATATTTTACTTTCCCCTTCTTTGACGGACTGCGCACCCGGGGGAAGGTAGCCCAGGCCAGGAGTGAGGTCTCTTCCCTGAAGATTGATGAAGCCAAGATGAGAGACTCCATTGCCCTGCAGGTGCGCGAGGCTGTGAGCGCTTGTCTGGAGGCGGGGGAGATTGTGATAGCTATCTCCGGCACGGTTAAACAAGCCGAGCGGCTTCTTTTTATGGCCGAAAAAGGTTACGAGTACGGCGTCAAGACCAAGCTCGATGTAGATGATGCGGAACTGAACCTAACGTTAGTCAAGGGAAACCTGGCCCGGGCCAAACGCGATTATCTGGTGGCCGTGGTAACTTTTGATTGGGTGAAAGGAATGCTCGGGGAAAAAGTTCGGAGTGATTAGTTCGGAGTTCGGAGCAAAACAATTTTAGAGGGAGGAAGGAAAGCGATTGCGCGAGATATAGGGGCGTGGTATATAAAGTTTCCGAGGAATCGGGGAATTTTTAGGCCAAGGGAGGTAGAAGCGATGAAAGGAAAAATTCGGTGGGCCTTATGGGTTTCTTGGATGTTAATTTTCCTTCTCTGGTTCTCGCCGGCCTATGGCGCAGGGGCCAAGAACGTCATTTTCCTCATCGGTGACGGCATGGGGCCTCAATCCGTTGGTCTGGCCATCTATTTCAATCGCTTTACAAACGGTCCGGATAAACCCTTGCACATGGAACGTCTGATGGCTGCCGGCAACACCGGTTACTGCCTGACCGATCAATACGGCACCGTAACCACGGATTCAGCTTCGGCAGCCACAGCCCTGGCTTCCGGGGTGAAGACGCGGGATGCCATGATCGGCAAGGACCACGAAGGAAGGCCGATGAAGACCATCCTCGACATCGCCCATAAACTCGGGAAATCAACCGGCCTGATTAGCGATACGCGCATCACTCATGCCACCCCTGCGGGTTTCTATGCCCAGGTGCTCCACCGGGACATGGAGAACGAGATCGCGGCCCAGCTTGTGGAGCGGGGCGACGTGGCCATTGCTTTCTCCGGCGGAGCGCAGCATTTCATCCCGGCGGAGGTGAAAGTCGAAGAGCATCCTGACCTGAAAGGAATAGCCCGAGCGGCCGGTTTAGGGAGTTCAAGAAGAAAAGATAATCGGGACTTAATCTCCGAAGCCAGGAAAAAGGGATATGCCCTTGTGGCCAATGATCAGGAACTTTCTGCCCTGAAGGTGAAGGAAACAGAGAAGGTCCTCGGTTTTTTTTCGGCCTCCGGATTCCCTTCTGCCATCGATCGGCAACCCCACCATAAAACCGGAGTTCCTACCCTGACCCAGATGACCGAGATGGCCCTGCAGATTCTGAACAAAAATCCCAAGGGCTTCTTCTTAATGGTGGAAGGCGGTCAGATCGATTGGGCGGAGCATGCCAATGATGTAGCCGGCGTTCTTCATGAAATGCTGGAATTTGACAAAGCCATCGGGGCAGCCATGGCCTTTGCCCGCGAAAATCCGGACACTCTGATCGTGGTTACAGCAGATCATGACACGGGGGGATTGGCCATCGCCTACAGCAGCTATCAGCTCCCTCCGCCAGTCCGCTTGGCCAGCGGCGAAACCTGGAAGACCAAGTTTAACTTCGGCGACAAGGGGATCTTCGAGAAAATGGCCGGCCAGAAAAAATCTTTTCAAAAAATGCTCCGGGACAGCAAGGGAGATCCGGCAGCCTTGAAAAAAGAAGTCGAGGCCAACACCTCTTTTTCCATTACCGAGGAACAAGCCGCGGCCATTCTCGCCAAAGATCCAAAGACCGGTTTTCCAGAGACCAAAGAATATACGGAGTTTTATGTTTATGGCCTGAATACCAGCATGCCCTTAATGGGGCGCCTGTTCGGAAGAGAAATGAACACAGCCTGGGCTGTGGGGACGCATACCCATACACCGGTGATGGTCTTCGGCAAGGGCCCGGGGGCGGACAAATTTCGTGGCCTCCTGGACAACACCGACATTCCCAGGATCATCGCCCGGGAATGGGGGTCTTCCCTGCCGGCGCCGAAGTAAAGAAAAAAAGGGTTCAAGGATTTGCGGTAAATAAATTTAGGTTCTTCTCCAAATCGAGTGGGTAAAAATAGGCCGAAAAATGTCATACAGCCCTTTATCTAAGGGGTTTTCCCGCCTTGCAAGGAGTCGAAAATATTGATACGTATTTCCAGGGTGAAAAAATAAGCCTTTCCAAAAAAGAAATTAAAGGTAAGGAAGTTATCCACAGTCCCGAAGCGCCCCTATTGGTTGAAAGACGTCGCTCCGGGGCTATGGATAACTTCCATCATTTAAACAGATCAAAACAT
>JASEHN010000643.1 GCA_030018715.1 Thermodesulfobacteriota bacterium
GGGCCTTAACAAAGGTGGTCAAACCACTTTTTCAAACCGCTAAATTGATACAAAAACGGAGAAAGGATAGAGGGCAGAGTGTTCACGACAGGAGTCAAAACCAGGTTTTCATTGAACTACGACGGGGAGCTGAATGAACAGCAATTGGCCGTGGTCAAGGCGGCTGGAGGGCCCATATTAGTCATAGCCGGTGCGGGCAGCGGAAAAACGCGGGTGGTTACTTACCGGGTGGCCTACCTGATCGAATCGGGTGTTGATCCTTCGGGTATTCTTTTACTCACGTTTACGAATAAAGCAGCCAAAGAGATGCTCCACCGGGTGGAAATGCTTGTTCCCAATGCCGGAGGAGCGGGCGGAAGAGTGTGGGGCGGGACCTTTCACCATATCGGCAACCGCATCCTCCGCCGGCATGCTCCTCTCGTGGGTTATCAACCAAATTATTCGATCCTCGATCAGGATGATGCCAGGAAATTGATGAGCGCCTGCATATCCGATCTTAAGATCAATCCCAAAAAGTCCGGATTTCCCAAGGGAGAAGTTTTGGGGAACCTGCTAAGCTTGGCGCTTAATACCAGGAAGCCAATCGATGAGGTCGTCTTGGATCGGTATCCCTTTTTCCAGGATTTTCTAAATGACATCCGGAGAGTGGTAGAGCGGTACAAAAGCCGGAAATGCCAGCTTAACGCCATGGATTTTGATGACCTGCTGTTTTATTGGGAGACACTTCTCCGGGAGCATCCGGAAGTGCGGACGCGTTACGGCCAACAATTCCGGCACATTTTGGTCGATGAATACCAGGACACAAATCGCCTCCAGGCGGATATTCTGGACCTCCTGGCCATGGGGCATGGGAACATCATGGTGGTGGGAGATGATTCGCAATCCATCTATTCTTTCCGGGGAGCCAACTTTGCCAACATCCTGACCTTCCCGGAGCGCTATACGGCGGCTCAGGTCTTCAAGCTGGAGATCAATTACCGATCCACGCCGCAGATTTTGCATCTGGCCAACTTAAGCATTGTCCATAACCGCTATCAATTCCCCAAAGAGCTGCAAACCGTCCGCTCCAAGGGACCAACACCCTCACTGATCCCGGTCCAGGACGTTATGGAACAGGCTTCTTTCGTGGTCCAGAAGATGGAGGAGATCCATAAACAGGGGGTTCCCCTTGGGCAGATGGCCGTCCTTTACCGGGCCCATTATCACTCCATGGAACTGCAAATGGAATTAACCCGGCGGGGAATTCCCTATGAGGTACGGTCCGGCCTGCGTTTCTTCGAGCAAGCCCACATCAAGGATGTAAGCGCCTATTTGAAAATTGCCTGCAACCCTCTTGACGAGCTGGCCTGGAAACGCGCTCTTCAGCTTTATCCCAGGGTCGGAAAAAGCACAGCAGATAAAATATGGCAGATGGTTTTTTCCGGCATTTTGAATCCGAAGATGCCGATGGATGGACAGGAAGTTCTGGCAAAAATTCCTGCTCCCGCTCGGGAGAGCTGGCGTCTATTCAGCCGAACCATCTCCAGGCTTCAGGAGATTGAGAAGACCTCCGGCCCGGGGGAAATGATCGAACTGGTGATGAAAACAGGGTATGAAACCTTTTTGCAATCCAAATATCCCGACTATGAGTCCCGAATGGATGACCTGGGGCAGCTTGCCGCTTTCGCCCGGAGGTATTCATCCTGTCAGGATTTCCTAAGTGAACTGGCGCTGCTGACGTCCCTTGAGGAGGAATCCGCTCCCGGCCGCAGAGGAGATGGGAATGAATCGGTAAAACTTAGCTCCGTGCATCAGGCCAAAGGGTTGGAGTGGTCAGTGGTTTTTATCATCTGGCTGGCCGAAGGGCGGTTTCCCTCCATGCGCAGCCTGGCGGAATCGGGGGGAGAGGCGGAAGAAGAGGAGCGCAGGCTGTTTTACGTGGCGGTCACGCGGGCCCGGGATGAGCTTTTTCTCTGCTACCCGCGGTTTGCCCCTGACCGGGGAAGAAGGGAAATGTTTCAACAGCCATCCCGGTTTATTGCCGAGCTATCCGGGGTGGGGTATGAAAGGTTAGACTCAGAGGATTTTTACTAAAATTCTAACCCGGCGTAGCCGGAACCAAATCTAATTTCAGATTTGAGATTTAAGATTTCAGATTGAAG
>JASEHN010000644.1 GCA_030018715.1 Thermodesulfobacteriota bacterium
GGAAACGTTGGTATGTTGCTGAATGTAAAAGTCCGCCCGAAGGGCGTTAAGTTCATGACATCAACGGAGCCATCATCCGCATCAGGAAATACACCGATGGATTGACTGAGGAGACGTTCTCGAAAAATGATTTGATACAGGACGACGTTATCAGGAATTTAGGCATCATCGGCGAGGCGGCCGGCAAACTGCCCGAGGAATTGCGGCAACAAGGCAAGGATATAGAATGGCGCAAAATCATCGCGATGCGGAACATTCTGATCCGCGAATATTTTTCGGTAGATGGCCACATCATCTGGGACATCATCGTCAACAAACTGCCGGCGCTAAAACGGTGCGTCGAGGCTCTCCGCTGAAGCGGGACGGCGACTGTGGCCCCGGGTGCAGCCCATCGGCCGGGATATACAGCGGCCTTTATGCCCAGTACGGTAAAAAGTCGGAGAAGCTTGAGGAATTTGGGATAAAGCCCTGGAAGACCGGGGCAAAGAAAAAGAAACCAGGGGCAGCAGGCAAGTAATCTTGGGGAAGCAATTCCCGGCTTGGCATCGGGCTTCCCCAACCTGGGGGAACGAATGCCCCAAGTCCGCCAGAGGCGGGCAGGGCCTGCCCTAAGCGTTGCACTGAGTTTACCGAAGTGGGCTAACCATGCCCGCCGTGGCGGGCATGCGAAGGAGCCTGCCCGATTTTTACGGAAGCGCGCCCATTTTTGGGGACCTCACCCTGCCTTACGGCATCCCTCTCCTAACGCATTAGACCTCTTCCTTTCTCCCTCTCCAAATGCTTTTGGAGAGGGGCAGGGGTGAGGTCACCAACCAACCAACAAGGAGTAAAAACCCATGGTCAAAAAACTGTTGGTTCTCGCCATTGCCCTGCTGGGCCTGTGCGGGCTAGCGGCCGCCGACTCGCTGAACGTGCGCACTGTAGGCTACTACGACACGCCGGGGTATGCCTACGGCGTGGCGGTATCCGGCAATTACGCCTATGTAGCGGATGGTGGTTCCGGCCTGCGGATCATCAACATCAGCGACCCGGCCACACCTACCGAAGCGGGGTTCTACGACACGCCGGGGTATGCTATGGGCGTAGCCGTGTCCGGCGACTATGCCTATGTGGCGGATGGGGATGCCGGCCTACGGATATACCAGGGCTACGGCCCGGCGGGGGTAACCAATTGCGAAATTCCAAATTCCGAATTCACGATTAAAAGTATTCGGCAACAGGGTAGAGTACCAGCTTCCCAATACAGGGCGGGTCAAGGTTGAAGTTTACAACATCACCGGGCAGCGGGTGCGGACTCTTAGCGATGAAGATAAGAAGATGGGAAGCTACGAAGTTGTGTGGGACGGCCGGGACAACGGCGGCCGCAGGGTTTCCAGTGGCGTGTACCTGGTGCGGCTGCAGGCGGGGAGCGAGATAGCCACGGCCAAGATGGTAGTGGTGCGGTGCCCTCTCTCCAACCTCTCCCCGCTCCCCGATAGATCGGGGTTCGCTTACCACCTTCTTTAACGGTTGTTCAACGGAGAGAGGCTTGTCAATGACAATAATGCTGACGCTGTGTAAAACATGAAGCCAAGGATATACATCGATACATCGGTCATCGGAGGATGCTTCGATGAGGAATTCGCCTACTGGTCAAAATCACTTATGGAAGAATTCCACTCCGGCGCTTCAATAGCTGTGGTGTCCGACATTACCAGAAGCGAGCTGGAGGGCGCGCCGGATAAGGTGAAACAGGCGCTGGCATCGCTCCCCCTCGATAGCTTGGAAAATGTTTCACTTTCCGGGGAGGCGGAAAATTTGGCCCAGGATTATATCGGGAGCAAGGTAATAACTAAAAAGCATTTGGCGGACGCACAACACATCGCCATTGCGACGGTAGAACGGGTGGACGTATTGGTCAGTTGGAATTTCCAACAGATCGTGAATCTAAACCGAATCCACGCCTTCAACGCCGTCAATCTGAGACTTGGCCATCCGCTTTTGGAAATCAGAAGCCCCAGGGAGGTTCTCCATGAGAAAGAAATTTGATTCGGTACGGTTTCAGCGCAAAGCACGGGAAGAGCTGACCGAAAAATACCTTTCCAATCGCCATGCCTTTCTTAAGGAACTTAAAGAAAAATACGGCGCGCTGCCAAGAAGAC
>JASEHN010000645.1 GCA_030018715.1 Thermodesulfobacteriota bacterium
AGCGGAAACCCAACCGATGCTTCCGGCGCGTTCCGCTCTAACCCCCGGCCCTCAATAAAGGCTTTTATACCATTTTTTCAAATCGCTAAACTGTTACCCCATTTTAAATATGCCAGCTCTTTGGCCCTCAACTAATTTGGAGATGATCCCCAAAATAAAAAAGCGATGAAAGGTTTGAACGCCTTCCATCGCTTATCTTGGGGTTTCTTATCCAGAGCTACTCCCCTGCAGGTTTGCTGGAAAAATTACGTTTCTTTCACGGTTATGGCACCCGTGGGGCATACCTCGACGCAACTCTCACAGCCCAGGCACTCATCCATATTTACGGGCTCAGCTTTGCCGTCTTTAATCTCGAACACGTTCGTCGGACAGGTATCAACACACTCTCCTTTGCCGTCGCATTTATCCTTATCGACTGTTACTTGGTACATAGTTTCTCCTTTTCACCTCCTCCCTTAAAATTTAAACTTCTCCCCTTCATGTTTTTAATATTAAATATTAATTGGTCCCGGGATTCTTTTTCATGACCCTGATCATAAAAACCTTTCACTTCCGGATTATTCCCGGGAATGAGAAAATATATATCCCTTTTCAGAATATTGTCAACGGAAAAGAATCGCTGGCCCTCCTTCACTTTTGAATAAATTGATGAATTTACCGTGATAGACGAAGCCCGGACGGGAGGGGGATGAAAGAGGGAGCAGAAATACTGCCTTGTGCTCCCGAAAGATTCCCCCTCCCGTCCGTTCCTGGACCTGGATGACCTTCCCAGGCTCGGGGTTCAGGGCGCTTCGCTTGGCAGCATGAGGCGCTGGTCGTTTCATAGATGGGGCGGGAAAAGGCGCCCCGCCTCATTCTGCGGAGACCCGGCTGAAACCTTTGGAAAAGCTCTTTCCCGGCCGATGCTGCCCGCGCTCATCGCCCTGAACCCCGAGCCACGAATAGGATTTCTGTAATGTGAAAGGGGGGCGAGAAAAGAATCGGTTTCTTGCAATTCCTTGGAGAAGGGGATAGAGTGATTTTTATATTCGCTTAGCATACAGAATCTAAAAATTGGTTCTCCCGCATGATTACCGCAGAGCAAGAAGAACAAATATTGGGCAAAGCCTACGTCCCTGAACACATCATAAATTTAATGGTTGGAATCTCAAAAGGAGCGCCCTATCTGGTGGAGGATTATGTCGTTTTTACGGGAGAAGATTGGCTCATCTTTGTAGGATTCCCTCTGGGCCGTGATTTCAGCTCTGGAAATTTTTCCGTCACCCTCAAAGAAACCATAAAAAAATTCAAACCGGCTTATACATGGTTCATCGCCCCCGAGGTTCCTGATGCGCTTCTGCAGGCCGCCCAGCAAAGAGAGACAGATGAATATTATAAACTGATAATTTTGCATCACGCGGTTAAAAAAGGATTATTGCGCATCGTTGAGAAAGCCTCCCAATCATTAACCATCGAAAAATCCCGCCAATTTTCCCAAGAACATGTTGCCCTGACCAGGGAGTTCCTGGAAAGGGAGAACCTTCCTCCCCGGGTAAAGAAATTGTTCCTGCTTATGCCTGAATATGTCGCCCATTCCCAGACTGCCATAGTCTTAAACGCCCGGGACAAAAAAAATTTATTGTCCGCTTATTATGTCGTTGAAATGGCGGCAAAGGATTTTGCCACCTATGTGGTGGGTTGTTTTTCCAGGACAAATTTCGTGGCCCATGCCTCCGATGCCCTATTTTACGAAATGATCAACCTGGCCAAAGAAAACCACAAGAGCTATATTCATCTGGGGCTGGGCGTAAACGAAGGCATCAGAAGGTTTAAAAGAAAATGGGGGGGATTCCCCTTCCTGAAGTATGAATCCGGGCAATTGGTCAGCGGACCTCCAGGACCTTTTTCCTGGATGAAAACCCTGGGAGTCAGGTGATGAAGCTAAAAGAGATGTTGTCGGTTTTTTTTTCCGTAAAAGAACTCAAAACGATCTGGAAAGTTGAACGCGATGGGAAAGAGGGATATTTATCCGGAACAGCCCACTTTTTTCCCTATAGTCTAAAAAAATCCTTGCTCCATTATATCCGCAAAGCAAAGGTTGTTTTATTCGAGGGCCCTCTGGACGATCAAAGCATGAATCAAGTAATCAAAAATGGTTC
>JASEHN010000053.1 GCA_030018715.1 Thermodesulfobacteriota bacterium
CTGGAGGAATTCCGGCAATCGCGCAAAGACCTGCAAACCCCCATCCAGTTTATCAAGGGCGTGGGACCGCGCCTCTCCGAAATCCTCAAGAAAAAAAACATCCGGACAGTGGAAGATGCCCTTTTCTTCCTCCCCCGGCTCTATGAAGACCGCAGGCAGATCAAATCCATCTCTGAGCTTAAGGTGGGCAAATTAGAAACGGTGATCGGCACGGTCCTGCGATCAGAGATGGCCATCCGCCACCGCCGCCGCACTTTTGAAATATTGCTCGGAGATGAAACGGGAACGCTCATAGCCAAATGGTTTAATTTCAACCCCCGCTATATGAAGGGGCGATTTCGCAAAGGAATGCGCTTGATTCTCTCCGGAGAGATCAATATTTTTCAATTCCAGAAAGAGATGCACCATCCCGAGCTGGAGATCATCGAAGAAGAGGAAAAATCCACCCAAGATGGAACCTTAAGCGGGAAAGAGCCTGTGGAAGATTCCCTGCACTTCGGGCGCATCGTGCCTATCTACTCGGAGACTGAAGGCCTTTACCAGCGTCAGCGGCTGATCCGCCGCATTCTAAAAAGCGTAGTCGACCAATTTGCCGGCAAGGCTTTTAGCGGCATCCCGGAGGGGGTTTGCCGGCGACAGAGGCTTATCCCTCTTGCCAAGGCATTCCGCAGGGGGCATTTCCCCGGCCCGGATGAAGACATCGCTCTACTCTTGGAAAGAAAATCTCCCGCTCACCGTCGGTTGATCTTCGACGAATTTTTCTTCTTGGAATTAGGCCTGGCTTTGCGCCGCAGCGGGACCATGATGGAAAAGGGTATCGCCTTTCCGATCACCCACTATTACACAAAACAACTCCGGGGACTCCTTCCTTTTGCGCTCACTTCGGCGCAGGAACGCGTCCTGGCCGAAATCGAAGCGGACATGCGCCGGCTTCACCCCATGAATCGCCTTCTTCAGGGAGATGTGGGTAGCGGTAAAACTGCCGTGGCTCTGATGGCCGGGCTCATGGCTATCGAAGGCGGTTATCAGGTGGCTATCATGGCCCCTACAGAGATTCTGGCCGAGCAGCATTTTTTCAATATCCGTCCCCTGGCCGAAGCGCTCAGCCTTAGGGCCGCTCTCCTCACCAGCAGTCTGAAGAAATCCCAAAAAGAAGCGCTCGGCCAGGAGATACGAGCGGGAAAAATCCACATCATTATTGGAACTCATGCTCTCATTCAAGAGGGCGTTGAGTTCCATAAACTGGGCCTGGCTGTCATCGATGAACAGCACAAGTTCGGAGTAGTCCAGCGCGCCACCCTGAAGAAAAAAGGATATAACCCCGATGTTCTGGTCATGACTGCCACGCCCATTCCGCGTACGCTGGCTATGACCCTCTATGGCGATCTGGAAGTTTCAGTTATTGACCAGCTTCCTCCAGGACGGGGAACCATCACTACCCGTGTCTTCAATGAAAAGGAACATTTCCGCGTCTACCGCATCCTTCGGGAAGAGCTGACCAAGGGGAGGCAGGCCTACGTTGTATACCCTCTGGTGGAAGAATCCGAGCGCCTGGACCTCAAAGACGCCACTCAGATGGCCAGTCAACTACAGCGGGACATCTTCCCGGAATTCAAGGTGGGGTTGATTCACGGCCGGATGAAGAGCGCGGAGAAAGAAGCGATCATGGCCGATTTTAAGGCCCGACGCATCCATATCCTCGTTTCCACTATTGTCATCGAAGTGGGCATTGACGTGCCTAACGCTTCGGTCATGGTGATCGAGCACGCCGAACGGTTTGGTCTCTCCCAGCTTCACCAGCTTCGCGGGCGGGTGGGCCGGGGTAAAGACCCGTCTCAATGCCTGTTGGTGGCCAATTCCCGTGTAAGCGAAGACGCCGGTCGGCGCCTTAGGGTGATGGAGCAAACCACTGACGGATTCAAAATATCTGAAGAGGACCTGGCCATCCGCGGCCCCGGGGATCTACTCGGCACCCAGCAATCCGGACTTCCCGAATTCCGGGTAGCCAATTTCCTGAAAGACTTCGACCTGCTCAACGAAGCCCGCAAGGAGGCTTTCGCCGTTATCGCCCGGGATACTGTTCTCTCCCTTCCGGAGCATATTTTGATGAGAGAAACGCTTCAGGAACGCTGGAAAGGAAGGCTCGAGTTAGCTACGATAGGATAAAACAAGTTCGGAGTTTCCAGTTCACCCCCTCCCCTCTTTTCTTGACTCTTCCTTTAAAATTTTGTATATTCCAGGCGAAATTCAGGCTTTTTATTCCTACGCTGATTTTGGTTATATAACTCATTACCTTCTAATTATTTTTTTCTGATCCCTTGCAAGAGGCCGGAAAAGCATGGGAAGCCCCTTCCACTCCTGCAAATTTGTCCGGTTATTATTTCCCCTCCAGGCCGCAGATTGCCTCAACCTGCCTGAGTACAAGGGATCAGTGCTCCGGGGAGGTTTTGGCCATGCCTTCGGAAAAGTTGTATGTTCGCTGAAAAACAAGGAATGCCCGGACTGCCTGCTGAAAGAGAAAGCATCCATTCTTACGTTTTTGAGAACTCCTCCTCCTGCCGACACCACCATTTTATATGGTAACGGCCGTCGGGAAATATGGAAGTAAGAGATATGGGGTGAGGGTGGAGAAAGGGGAAATCAGGATGGAGTAGATTTAAGGATAGAATAGTCGCGGGCTTAAGCCTGCGATTGATGATGAGAGTATTAAAATTGACATTTGAAGATGTGCCCCCAAAGGTTTCTTATTTTATGAAACGCTCTTTTCTTAAAATAAGATTGACTTTGATTGATTCTTATTTCATGATGGCTAAATAAAACCGATCCCGAAAGTTCTATTTATGCGATCCGGTAAATATGTTAAACAAACTGGCGGATTCAGCGCTTTCATCCCTGCCCCTTTGCCCCCCGATCCCCCCATTTATCGGGACTCGGAGCTGGACACATTGCTTTCCCGGGCGGATCGGAATCTCGGCCGGCTGGATGGCGTAACGTCGATTCTACCGAACCCGGATTTTTTTGTAGCCATGTATGTTCGCTACGAGGCAGTTCTCAGTTCCCAAATCGAAGGGACGCAAAGCTCCCTCGAAGATGTTCTCCAGTTTGAAGTAGACCCGGAAGGGATCGAGCGACCCAAAGATGTTAAAGAGGTGGTCAATTACGTCCGGGCGATGAACTATGGGTTGAAACGTTTGAAGCATTTTCCACTTAGCCTGCGTCTCATCCGGGAAATCCATGCTCAATTGTTGACTGGAACTCGTGGTTTTCACCGGACCCCCGGCGACTTTCGTCGAACCCAAAACTGGATTGGGCCGGCTGGATGCACACTGCAAAACGCTATCTTCGTTCCTCCCCCGGTTCCGGAAATGCATGAAGTCCTAGCCCATCTCGAAAAATTCCTGCACTACTCTGAGCCCATGCCCGTTCTGATCCATTGCGGACTGGTTCACGCCCAATTCGAAACCATCCATCCCTTTTTGGATGGAAACGGACGAGTGGGGAGATTGCTCATCACCTTTCTGCTTTGCCATCACCAGGTCCTGCAACGCCCGCTTCTTTATTTGAGCCATTATTTCAAAATACACCGAGCCGAGTATTATGATCGTTTGATGGCGATCCGCCAGGATGGCCATTGGGAAGGCTGGTTGAAATTCTTTTTGAAAGGGGTAACTGAAGTTAGCGAAGACGCAACTCTGACTGCCCGGAAAATCCTTGAGCTGCGGGAGCAGGGAAGGACCTTGATCGCGGATCGGCTGGATAGTTCGCCGGCTGTGCAAAGGCTTTTCGATTATCTATTCCAGCAGCCCTTGGTTTCGGTGAGCATGGTCCAACGCCATCTGGACTGTTCTTATGTTACCGCCAATAAGCTCGTTCTGCAGTTCGAGAAACTGAACCTTTTGGAAGAAACGACCGGATGGAAGAGGAACCGCCGTTATCGCTTCAAACCCTACCTGGATCTTTTTCAGACCGAAACCCTTCCTGCCCTTCCTTCTTCGAACGGGGAAAAGCAGGCCCATGGCAAAAAAAGAAAAACTCCATGATTAAAAGGTCTTTCCCGTTGGTACTCAGATTTACGGAGTTTTGCCACTCGTCACTGAACACTGAATGTCACGCCAAGACGCCAAATTCGCCAAGGGTTTCTTATGAGTCGGCAAATACTTTGCGCCCTTTGCGTATTGTCGTGAGGGCAAATTGCGGGCGTCCCGTGCGCCTTGGAAAATTACATTTCACGAAACGCAGCTGAGAAGGCAAAGAGCCAGTTTACCTTTGAAAATGTGACCCCCAAAAAGGCAAGGAGATTTGGGAAGACATAAGACCAAAGAATGGGAGATTACCTTTGAAAGAGGAAAAGAAGTTGAAAAGGGAGCAGTCTTTGACGACGCAACGAATTAAATCTTTCATTTTTGCCATTCGGGGTCAAAGAATCATTATCGATCGGGACCTTGCTCAGATTTACGGGGTGAAGACAAGCCGTCTAAATGAGCAAGTGAAAAGAAACAAGAAACAAGGAGAGATTTCCTGAAGATTTTGTTTTTCAGTTAACTCGCGAAGAGACTGAGACGTGGATCCGTTCAAGATCGCAAATTGCGACCATGAAGCGTGGTCAAAATGTAAAGTACCTACCGTATGCCTTTACTGAACACGGTGCTATTATGGCGGCTAATGTTTTGAACAGCCATCTGGCAATTCAAATGAGTGTTTTTGTAGTTCGGGCTTTTATTAAAATTCGAGAAATGGTCATTACTCATCGGGAGCTTTCAAAGCGCATCGATGAATTGGAGAAACGTCTCAACGTTCATGACGAGCAAATCCAGCCGATTCTCAGGGCGATTAGACAATTGATGGCAGCCCCGGACAAGCCGCCCAAGAAAATCGGCTTTCAGCTGCGTGAAAAGCGCGCCTCCTATGGCCGGTAATGGTTTTATCCTCAACACTCAGGACTCAGTACTTAATACTCAGCACTATTTTACCTTTGCGTCCTTTGCGCCTTGGCGTGAGGATAGCTTTTTTGACTTGGGACTGCATTAGTGCTAAATTATGCTAACCTCGCAGCAGGGAGGGGTCCGAAAAATGAGCAGCCGTTAAAAAGCCTGTTCCAAAAAGAGAATGGGCTTTTTTGTTTCGGGGGATCGAAGTCTAAAAGTCTCTTAGCAAAATTGCAGCCAAAATCGGTGGAGGGAATAAAGTGAATATTTTCAACAACGTTCCCTTCTTCTATTAGACTGTTTTAACTTCCCCGGACCCCATGTTTACCCCGCAGTTTTGGAATTCCCAGGCTCCTTTAGGAAGCCTGGATTTAAGCACTTTACTTGAGATTTAATTCCAAGGCAAATCATTTCTCGCCAACGAATTTGGAGGATGGTTTTTAAGTGAAGATCAAACACCTGCGCCGTGCGCAACCAGAATAAAACTGATTCGCTTTCTTTTACTTATAGAAGGGGGGTCAGTCCGAGAAAAAAGGAATTTATTTTCTTCCCCTTTCATTCAGGAGTATGGCGTGATAGAAAAATTCATAGATTCCTGGACTGACCCTATTTCTCCATATTGCCTATCGCCTTAATCTTAAAAATCTTCTTGAAATCTTTATTAAAATTTAGTACATTCCCATCAAAACCCCGATGCCAGAACATCTTAATTCCCTGATGACCTCGAGAGCAAAAAAACCAGTCTGCCTGCGGACATACTTCTCTTCAGGCTCAGCAACGCTTGGAACCAATAAAAGAAGTTCACTTATTTCGCTGAAATTTTATTAAGGAGGGATGGGGTAGTAAATTGATTGAACGAGCTTTTGATATTCCCTTTGTTGCCGATTTGGCGCTTCGGGAAAAGCAGATCCAGCAGAATTATCGACCGATTATTGCGGTTCATAAATGGTTTGCCCGCCGCCCGGGAACGCTTTTTCGGGCGCTTCTTCTTTCCGAATTTTCAAACGCGCCATTGCGAGAGGCTTTCTACAACTCTAATAAACTTAACGGCCTGCTCATTGCAGATCCCTTCATGGGAGGGGGCACACCCCTGATCGAAGCCAATCGGGTTGGTTGCGATGTGATCGGCTATGATATAAACCCGATGTCTTACTGGATTGTAAAACAGGAAATCGAACATCTTGATCTTGGTGCTTATCAAGATGCTTCGAAAGAACTACGCTCTGAACTGGAAAGCCGGATTGGCCATTTGTACCAGACGAAATGCCTAAAATGTGGATCAGCAAGCGCCCATGTCAAGTATTTCCTTTGGGTAAAAGTTCAATATTGCCATAACTGCGGCAAAGAATTCGATCTCTTCCCCGGATTTCTCCTTTCTGAAAACAGACGGCACCCTAAAAATATTTTTGTTTGTTTCCATTGCGGCGAACTCACGGAAACTAATGATCGGAAAAATCCCGGGAATTGTGGCAACTGCGGCAAACGATTGGTTCTTCAAGGACCCGCCAGTCGGGGCCATTGTCCTTGCCCGCATTGCCACGCGGATAATAAGTTCCCTGACCCGGAAAGTGGCGCTCCCCGACACAGGATGTTTGCCATAGAGTATTATTGTCCCCGCTGTAAGGAGACCCATAAAGGGCGCTTCTTCAAGAAACCAGATTTAAATGATCTTTCCATGTACGAAGAAGCTCATTCCGCATGGGGAAAGATGCGCCCAAGATTCGTGCCGGAAGAAGCGATCCCTTCGGGTGATGAA
Source organism: Thermodesulfobacteriota bacterium (assembly GCA_030018715.1). Lineage (GTDB taxonomy): Bacteria > Desulfobacterota > SM23-61 > SM23-61 > SM23-61 > JAHJQK01. The sequence goes on from JASEHN010000053.1 coordinate 6,682, forward strand.
ACGGACCGCCTTCATCGGTGGGGGTACAAAAATTATCGCGATTTGTTCAATGCTCGCCAGCTATTGGGGCTCGAATTAAGTTGCCGAATCATTTCTCGCCAAAATGACCAGCGCGTTCGCAATGCCTTAGCTACAAACCTGTCTGATCTTCTTCGATACCAAAACATGCTCTGCCGCTACGATACGATGGCGCTTAAATCCCTGGATATTTTTTCAGTTCACGGCTTTCCGGTCGGGCTCGTTCAATGCGAGTCGAACTTTTTGGGTATTTCCAATGGGTCTCAGGGGGTGAATGTCGGAAGCGGCGGCTGGTCGAACATCATTGATAAATTTGTCAAGGCCAAATCGTATTGTGATCACCCATTCGAAATCCTTCACAAGGGCTCACTTAAGGTGCAAGTAGCTATCGAAGGGGAATGGATCGGAGATATCAGCAACGGGAAGCTTCCAAAGGGAAAGCGAGGTGTCAATCTGAAGTGCGAGAATGCGGCGGAGGCGAAACTGCCTCCCGCAAGTCTCGACGCAGTATTCACCGACCCTCCCTACTACGGAAATGTTCAATATGCCGAACTCATGGATTTTTGTTATGTTTGGCTCCGTCATTTAGTTGGAGATACAGACAAGGTCTTTGAAAAAATCTCTACTCGCGATGCCAATGAATTAACCGGCAACAAAAACATGGGGCGGGGGCTTGACCATTTCACGGAAGGCCTCTCCGGGGTATTCCAGCGGATGGCCAAAGCGCTGAAGCCCGGTTCACCCTTAGCCTTTACTTACCACCACAACAATTTGGAGGCCTACTTTCCAATCGCAGTGGCCATCCTTGATTCTGGTCTTACATGCTCCGCATCAATCCCATGTCCGGGAGAAATGGGTGCATCAATTCATATTAAAGGGACCGGCTCCTCCATTATCGATACGGTTTTAGTCTGCCGATCTACCGGGTCTATTCCTCGCAAATGGGTGACCGATTCACCGCAAGAAATTGCCGCCCTAGTTTCGCAAGATGCCCAAAAACTATCGGCCGCAAACGTTGAACCGACACAAGGGGATATCCGCTGTATTATTTTCGGCCATCTTACCCGCCTTACAATCTGGTTTCTAAGAAATGGGTGGGATAGAACGCTTCCTCCTCAGGAACGCCTCAAAATAGCTGCTGAATGGTCCCATAGAATTGGCGGTTTAGAGGCCATTCAAAAATATCTACCTGATGTTCTTTTAAGGGCGCCAAGAATCCAATCAGGGATTATTAAAGAATTTGGTGTTCCTTATGGAGAAAAGGATGACGAAATTTCCTTTTGAAGTTCCCTTCTCTATTATCCAAGAAAATCCCGATCCTTTTGTTTCTGCGGTCTTCTCCTGCTTAGAATCTGAATTCCTCGTCCTGCCAAAAGGGATAGGGTTTATCGAATATCCGGTTTTTGAGCAAGGGTATGAAGCTTTAAAACAGGCGACTGGTGGCTTCATAAACTTTTCCGCTGATCGCGTTCTCCCTATTGCCTTCTCTGTCCCCATTTCGATTGTGGTTTTGCGCACCATCCTTGGCTTTTCACCCCCGGAGTGGGCGTACCTTGCATCAAGGCGTACAAGTACGGAAATCACTCAAGGATTTATTCGATCTTTGGATAGAAAAGTGCGCCTGAATCCCTTGTCGCCAATGAAACAAAGTGGCGTCGCCGGGGTCCGTTTGAAGGCACTCATAGGTACGGCCTGCGATTTACTCGCAGAGGGAGCCCCTGCGGTAGGATCAGATAAAATTCATCGTTTGGATAAGGCCGACACGGCAACGGGATTGAAAGGGATGCAGGCTTTAGCCAAAATTGGCGTTCCTTATGCCCTGCTTCTTTACGAGAGATTCTTGGGGAGGCCCTTCGCCGGCAATCGAGATTCTGTAAGCGATCTGGTTGGGGACTTTTTGGAGTCGGCTATTGAGGATGTCCTGACGAAGGCGGGCATAAGCTACCGGAAAACCAAGAGAGCAGAACAAATCCCGGGTTTCGACCAGGCTCCGGATTTCATTATCCCCAGCGAATTCAATCCGCAAGTAATTATTGAAGCCAAAATTACGGAAGACGACGGCACGGCGCGCGACAAGGTTACCCGAATTCAGCACCTTGGAGAGTTGAGTAAGAATGAACAATCGCCGAAAAACCCTAAATTTGAGGTCATCGCGTGCATTGGCGGTCGTGGATTTGGGGTTCGTCGCGAGGACATGAAAAAGATGCTTTTGGCAACTCGCGGCAAGGTTTTCACCCTAAAAACTCTTGATCGGTTAATTGAATGTTCAAGGCTCAAGGAATTCAGGGCTCGGTAATATCAAGGAAGGGAATTAAAAAGAATTACGGATGGCGAAGCGTAAACCTTTGGTGAGTCAGCATTTGGAAAATATTTCTGGGGAAGCGCTTGAAAAGTATTAAAATATGGAGGAGGGGCTATTTTAAGTGCGATAATTCTTTCAGGTACCAAGTTGTTTTAGTACCTTGGTCCCGGTCGACGCGGTCGAACTATATAATAAAATAATACTTCCTTACATAAGAGATAAAGGCATGGCTAAAAATTTACTTGTTGTATTCGGAAGCGGAGCTTCTTATGATTCGGGATATAAGGTAAATGTAGGAGGAGCTAAAATTAATCCACCCATTGATAAGAAATTTTTCGGGGAAATCAACGATAATCTATTGAAGGGGAAATATTACGCCTTATGGAAATTTACGGATTTATATTTTTCAAATAGTCATAACCATCGCTTGGAAGATGTTTGGACGGCAGTTGATTTAAATCATAAGCATATAAGACTTGGCACATACAAATGGACAAAGGAAAATGCCGATTATCTAATAGGAGAATATTTCACATATGGGGAAAAATATCTTCAGATGGACATGATATCCCCACACAGCTACTATCCTGGTTCAGGAGGAGGGGAGATAAACTATCCCAGTTATAATGCTTACAAATTCTTGGGTGATTGTGGGAGAGATTTTAGACAACTTATCTATGATATTTATTCTTCATATCATGCCCCCGATTTAGAAGACAACTTCAAATCGCTTCATTCAAAAATAAATGAATCAGAATTTTGCAAATTGATAGCTTTTATTACTTTTAATTATGATTGCTATTTAGAAAATGCTCTGAATCCTAATTTTAAGTATATTAAAACAAATGATAACGTGGAAGAAATCGATTTACTTCTTCATGGTGAAACTCCCATTATTAAATTACATGGTTCCCTGAATTGGGAAGAAAACTCAATTCTCCGTTCCATAATATTCCACTCTCCGCCTTATGAAAAAGCGAGACAGGTTAAACCAACCTATGAAAATGATGGGTATTGGCTTCAACCCGCAATAATTCCACCAACAATCTTTAAGCAGGAAATTAACGACGATGCAAGGGCTGATGATATCCTCACCCAAACTATACTGCAACAATGGAGGGCGGCTATTCGGGTATTGATAGATGCCGAAAAAATAATGATTATTGGTTATTCCTTCCCTCCGGCGGATTATCATTCAAGAAGAATATTTCAAATCGCAAGGATGAGAAGGAAAATGGAGCATAAACCACCATTTGAAATACTCTATTGTGGCGGTACTGAAGATAGGACTGATACATTGCTGAATATTTTCGGACAAGATTGCTTGATAATAAATTAAAATCAGTTCTCAGAATTATGCCAATCCTATGAATTAGAGAGATTCCTTAACGAGTAATGAAAATAGATCAGGGGTTTAGAGCATGGGCTTTGAAAAACGGATGGAAGACGCTATCATTTCGGATCCGCAAAAATATATTGACGAAAAGGGGCTAAAAATTATTGCCCGACAATACCATATTGGCAAATATATCTTCGATCTTTTATTTGAAGATCGCCATGGTGGTAAATTATTAGTGGAATTGCAGGATGGCACTCTGGACAGAAACCATACTTATAAAATATTAGATTATTATTACGAATATAAAAACGCTCATCCTAGTGAATTTATTGATTTAATGGTCATAGCAAATAATATTCCGCCGGAAAGGAAAAAACGTCTTGCAGATTTAGGAATCGCATTTAAGGAAATCCAAAAGTCAGAATTCAGCCAAGAGCCAATAATTAATAGCTCCCTTATGGTTGTAGAAAAGACTCCCGCGCCCAAGGTTCCAGATGGCAGGCCAAAAGATTCTGATGTTAACAAGAAGCAAATAAATCTGGATAAATTGAAATCCATTGAATTGTTTATAAGCCAGGCGGAAAAATTTATAGAAGCTATGTTAGACTATGATCAAAATATTAAGTTCATGGGCTTCAGAGCCAATAATAAAAATCGTTTTGTTTGGTTTTGGCCAAAAATGTGGGAAATCTCTCCCAGGCAATTATCTGGCGTCTTCATTGCATTTGGTTATTTTTATGAAAGGCAGGCTCGAAAAGCATTTGTAAGATTATACGTCGGTGTTGAAAAGCCAATAGCAGAAGAATATAAGAGGCGATTTAAGGATGAAGTTATTGCAGAATTGAGAGAACTTAAAATGGATCTCCCGGAATTTGATCTGTGGCCAAATGCAGGCGTTAGTTCAGAGAAAACAAAATTGCTTGAAGTGAAAATGTCTCTTAACGAAAATTTATGGAAGACGGGAGTCGAGTATTATAAAAAAATTGAAGGATTTAGGTCTATTGTTGCTAATAAAGTTGAAGAATTTAAAAAGAAGGGGTACACAATATAAAGAGTGATGACGATGGGGACATCCTATAATTCCCCTGTCAAGAGAAAATAATTTGAGAAAAAATCGATAGATACAAAACCGTTCGATTTTGAGTAAACAAATCCGTCAACCCCTCTGGTGGTTTTTCCCCCTTATTCGACGGATTTCTCACTTCGACGAACTCTATATCTAATCGTTACTTTTATCCGGTATGCCCAAGA
>JASEHN010000054.1 GCA_030018715.1 Thermodesulfobacteriota bacterium
TTAACGTTCTTGATTCATTATTGCTTATGACAATAACCATGCCGAACAGTATTGCGGCTTATCCCATGTCCATTGGCGTTGGCTTTATAGCAACAAGTTTATTAAATAAAGTTTTAAAAAAAAATAGGTAATCAGCATGTCCTTAAAACTGATATTCATAATCATAATCCTCTTTGTTCTGTCATTAATACTTTTCTTTGTATTTTTATCAATAATACGAAGAATATCGCATAGTAAAAAATATCGAGAGCTGGATACGTTGAGAAAGTTTTACAGAGAAAAAATAATGATTGTTATTCACGGGGGGAAAAAATCCCAGCAAATCTTAGAGTTACGCTCATTCCCCTCAAAAAATAAACGGCAGGCCATTGAAGATATACTGCTTTTGTTGATAAATGAAACGGAATATAAAGAAGATGCCCGAGAACTATTCAAAAGGCTTGGTTATATAGCTTTTTATGAGGAAAAGTTAAGAAGCAGGAATGTGGTTAAAAAAGCGGCCGCGATCGATAAATTGGGCAAAATGATGAGCAAGTATTCGGTTAAAAAGCTTTTACAGATACTGGAGAAGGAAAAAAAGAATGCCGAATTGATCTCGGTCACAATAAGAGCATTAAGCCGAATTGGCTTGATAGAAGGGTTGATAGGGATATTAGCGCAACTACCTGATATTGTGAAAAGATCTCTTGCCTCAAGGAAAACAATCGAATTATCATTCATAAATTTTGGCCCGCAAGCTATTCCGGCGCTTATAGACTACGGAAGAAATCATGACGATCCCCATATTAGAGCTTCTATTTTAGAAGCGCTCTCCGGTTTGCCGCTTACCCAGGCAAGCTGTTCCTTTGCCTTGGAAAACCTTAACAATAATGAAGCCGAAGTTCGGGCTAAATCTTTAATTTTATTGGGACTCTCCCGTGAATTTTCTATAGATATAGATTCTGATTTGATGCTTCCATTACTAAATGATGATGTTTGGTATGTCAGGCTTCAGGCGGCCAAGGCTTTCGGCAACTTAAAGTATGGAAAAGCCATTGGTATGTTGGGAAACCTCCTTTTAGACAAGAACTGGCAGGTAAGGAATGCGGCCTCCCGGGCTTTAGCCGGCCTGAAAGATGCGTCCTTGGATGTTTTTCTGAAAATTCTCAAAAGCGAAGATCAATATGCCCGGGAAAGCGTCTGTGAAGAAATAGAAAGGACAAATCTGGCAAAGCACTTGATCGAGAATCTGGATAGCCATGATCAAAAAATTTATGAAAAATCCAAAGAAATTCTGAGTCTTATGCACTATCTAAATTTTTCAACTCCCCTGCTGGAATATTTGAAAAAGGAGATAGATAGCATTAAAGAAGAGATAAATATTTTTTCGTATAAGATTAAGAGAAGACCACATGGAAAAACTGTTACTATGGTTAGTACTGGGGTTTAATTATTTTGTTGGTTTTTATTATGGAATTTTCAATTTACTATATTCCGTTCTCTTAGCCATCTCTTTATTTGTAATCCTCAGGTATATAAGGCGCATCAAATATATACCTTTTGCAGATTATAGAAGTTCTCCCAAAACCCCACCCGTGTCAATAATCATACCGGCATATAATGAAGAAAAGGTCATAATCAGAACAATAAAATTTGCTCTGGCAGTTGATTATCCTGCTTTTGAGGTACTAGTCATCAACGACGGATCTAAGGATAAGACATTGGAAAACATCATAGAATTCTTTAAGTTGAGCAAAATAGACCTGGTCCACAGAAATTTTCTTAAAACCAAACCCATCAGAGGATTCTACTATAACCCGGAGACACCCAACCTATTGCTTGTAGATAAAGAACGGGGAAATAAAGCGGATGCCTTAAATTGTGGAATAAATATATCGAGAAGCCCCTATTTTTGTTCGGTAGATGCCGATTCTTTACTTGATCAAGAATCCCTGATCAGGCTTATTACGCCCATTCTGGAAAGCAACATTCCGATCGTTGCCTGTGGCGGTGTCGTCAGGGTTTTAAACGGCGTGACCTTTCAAAATACTACCATAAAAGAAGTAAACCTTCCCCGAAAAGCTCTTTCCGTATTTCAGGTCGTAGAGTATCTCCGGGCGTTTTTATTTGGCAGGGTTGGTTGGGATATGTTGAATTCCCTCCTCATTCTTTCAGGAGCCTTTTCCTTATTCAATAAAGCAACAGTGTTGGAGTTGGGAGGTTTTAGGCCCGGAAACATTACAGAGGATATGGAAATCATTGTCAGGCTTCACAAACATCATTTAAAAAATAAAAAACCGTACCTGATCAAATTTGTTTCTGACCCGATATGCTGGACAGAAGTGCCGGAAAATATTAAGATGCTCGGCAGGCAACGAAGGAGATGGCAATTGGGCCTGATGCAGACCATTTTCCAACACAAATCCATGATTTTTAATCCGCGATACGGTAAGATAGGAATGTTCGTCATCCCGTATTGCGTTTTGTTTGAAATGGTCGGTCCTCTGGTGGAAGTACTCGGCTACATTGTTGTGCCTTTGGCTTACGTGTTTGGGCTGCTCAGTTTCGATTTTTTACTTCTTTTTTTGATCCTGGCCATATTCTACGGAATTTTCCTTTCAACGGTTGGCATATTCTTAGAGGAGATATCTTATAGACGATATCCCAAATGGTCCAACTTATTCAGGTTGCTGCTTTTCGGAGTGTATGAAAACTTCGGCTACCGGCAAATGAATTCTTTTTGGAGAGCCCAAGCCCTTTTTCAATACATATTCGGAAAGCGGAAATGGGAATATGTCAAGAATAAGGGGACACATGTTACCGCCGGTCAGTTTCGGGACCCTTTTCACCGATGAGAATTCCCCCCTCGATCAGACGAATCAGAGGATCAACATGAATCAAATGATAACCTTATCCTTTCAAATTCAAGAATCATATAGCCCATAGGGGGGAACCTCATATCGTTGATAAAGGGGGAGTTTAAAAGCGGTGGTAACAGGGACAGGTATAGATAGGGAAAAGGGGCAATGAACTTCGAAGAACTTGGTTTTTTAGCGCTCAACAACAACGATAACCAGGAAGCCATTAACATCTTCAGAAGAGCCCTTGAAAAGAAGAAGAGTGCTGACGGCTTTATTGGCTTGGGAATTGCCCATTATAATCTTGAAGATTACCAGACAGCCAGATGGGCCTTCTATAAGGCCTTAGAAATGGAACCGGATAATAAAGAAATATTGATTCATATTTCTAATGTTGAAAAAATCAAAAAACAGTCTCCACTTCCTCAAAAGCAATCCTTATTCAGGGCGGCAAAAGATTACCTGGAGATATTAAGTGATGGAAAGTGGAGTAAGTTCTTTGTGAAGGGGATGAACATCGGCCTGGGAATCCCTGGCTACTTCCCGGGGGAATACCCGATAAAGAAGGGAACTTATTTAAAATGGTTCGAGCAGATGGCCGACATCGGGATTAATGCCTTAAGAAATTACACGGTCCATCCTCCTTCTTTTTATGAGGCGTTGTATCAATTTAATCAATCAGGGAAAAAATTATACCTATTTCAGGGGATATGGGTAGAGTTGCCTGAAGGCAATAACTTTTACGAGCCTACGTTCAATAGATATGTGCAAGAGAATATAAAAAATGCCGTAGATGTTATATATGGTAACGCTTCTCTCCCTGAAAAACCCGGATATGCTCATGGTACATACGAGTACGATATATCTTCAAATACTATAGGCTTTATATTTGGCAGAGAATGGGAAAGCTGCGCCGTTAAAAATTTCAACGAACTTAGGACCAGAGAAATAAAGGATTTTAAAGGTGAATTTTTAAGTATCCATGAGGGGACCCCCTTTGAAATATGGATAGTAAAGATATGTGATTTTTTACAATCTTATGAATATGAAAAATACAAAACCTCACATGCTCTCTCTGCTGCTAACTGGCCTACTCTTGACCCGCTGTATCATCCCTCAGAATCTCGCTATGAGGAAGAACTGCTATTGCAGGGTTTGTCAGCAAAAACCGATATCTGCAACGAGAATGAAGACATGGAATCTTTAGACGTAGCCAAGATTAGGGCAGAAAAGGGGGGAGGTTTTTTTGCTACTTATCATGCCTACCCTTATTATCCCGACTTTATGAACAACGATTATTTGGATAAAGAAAATACATTCCTCGCCTACCTCAAGGAATTAAAAAACCACCATGGGAATCAACCTGTTCTCGTTGCTGAGTTCGGCGTCCCCAGTTGCCGAGAAGTTGCTCACTGGCACAGGGATGGATGGCATCACGGTGGTCATAACGAACTCCGACAGGGAGAAATTAACGGATTGCTTATGAAAACGATATATAAAGCAGGAATGGCCGGAGGAATCCTTTTTAGCTTGTATGATGAATGGTTTAAAAAGAATTGGCTATTCATAGATTACTATATTCCCGCCGATAGAAAAGCCTTTTGGTTTAATATCCAAGATGCCGAGGAAAATTATGGGTTACTCGCTATGTACCCTGGATACCCGCAAAAAAAGGTAAGTCTCACAGGAAAAAAGGAGGAATGGAAAGAATCGCGGGTTTTATATGAAAAAAAAGATGGCTCAACGGTTTTCAAATTTAATGACGGCTTTGATAAAACAAGAGAATTTAAAAGGCTGTTGGTCCAACATGATGAAGGTTTTATTTACATTTTAATCGAAATAAACGAGAAGATAAATTTTACAGAGGCCAATTATCTAATCGGTCTGGACACATGTCGCCCTCAAATAGGAGAATTTTTACTTCCCTTCAATACAAAATTAATAAGCCCAATAGGCCTAAAATTTTTAATCCATCTTGCCGGAAAAGAGAAAAGCAGGATTCTTGTATGCCACTCTTATGATAAATACTTAAACTGGCCGAAGGAGATCAAACCCGTGATCTCTAAACAGGGATGCTGGGTAATGATGAAAAACGAAGCAAACAAACGCCGGGTAAGCAAGGACGGAAAGAAATATTTTCCATCCCGTGTTTTTTCCATGAGCCGTTTGCAGTTCGGAAGTCTTAATAGAAATAGCCCTCACTATAATTCCCTCGCCGATTTCTTTTTTACTGATAATATAATTGAGCTGCGCATCCCTTGGGGATTGATAAATTTTACTGATCCCAGCTCAAAAATGGTCTTATGGAGGGATAAGAACGACAAAGCAATAAAATCAGATGGTATAAAAATCATTGCTGTCTCATATAAGCCCGTTAAAAATCAACTCCAGGCCGAAAATACGGGTTTAGTGAGCAATATTACGGACTCCTTCCCCCAAACCCTTTCGCAAAATAATATAGCGACTTATTCATGGAATGACTGGGTTACCCCTATTTATCATACATATCTAAAAGAAAGTTATTATAAGTACAAAGAATACCTATCGCAAATACCAGAGGTAGCCTAAAATGCCGTTAACAAGAAGGGATTTTTTGAAGTTAAGCAGCGGGGCTTTTATTCTGCCCTTGTCATTACCCAAAAATCTATTTGCTGACTATTTGAAGATACCTGTTTTGATGTATCATGATATTTCTAATGAATTTGATGACGAATATACTATATCGCCTCCTCTTTTTGCAGCCCAGATGGAATGGCTTTACTCCAATGGCTATAAAACCATATTCTTCAATGAAGTTGATAAATTTATCAAGCCTGGAGATGATAGGGCAGCGATTATAACCTTTGATGATGGGTATGCCTCTTTCGGCAGTTATACTTTTCCGTTATTAAAAGAATACGGGTTTAAGGCGACAATAAATGCCATAGGAAAACATATTGGAAGCTATATTAAACTTGCCAGGAACAGACCGTTGCTCAGTTGGGACGAATATCGGCACTTTATCAAAAGTGGCCTTGTGGAATTAGGCTGTCATACCTACGACCTCCATATCTATAAATCAGGCTTAGGAATATTGGGTTTTACCCAGAAGGAAATAGAAGATGACTTCCGCTTGTTTCAGGATGTCGCCAAAAAAGAAACAGGGCACGACACAAAAATATTAGCGTGGCCATATGGCCTATATGATAAAAAGACTATGAATATTGCCCAAAGGGCCGGATTTAAATATATTTTGACTTCCAATGAAGGGTATCTGCAAAAAGACAGCGATCTACTAAAAATACCAAGAAGGAATATAAACAACAGACATGATCTTGTTTCATTTCAGCAATATCTAAGAGGGGGAGTATGATATTAAGAGGGCTTTTATTGATAATCATATTATTTGGCGGTTCCGATAAATGCTTTTCTATGACCCCGGCTAAGCTTGCTCAAGAAGGCAAATATGAGGATGCAATAGAAGCCTATAAAAAAGCCCTCGAAGAATCGAAAGATAATATGGCCAAAGCTGTTTTGCATAAAGAATTGGGTGATCTTTTTGGTTCCCGCGGAGATTTCAAAAGTGCTGCGGGAGAGTATGTTAAAGCACTTTCTTTATCTCAGAATTTTTCGGAGAATGATCGGCTGCAAATGGCCATTTACATGTCCTGGGGTAAAAGGCTCAAGGAAGCGATGGCTGAATTGCAGTTTATCCTTAGGGGAAATCCTGAAAACTCTATAGCCCGAATAAACTTTGCCAGGGTGTTGTCATGGTCAGGCCAACTGCATGAGTCAATAAAAGAGATTGACAAGGTCCTGGAGACGCACCCAAATAATAAGGATGCTCTGCTTGTAAAAGCAAATGCCTTGAGATGGCAAGGTCATTTTAAAAAAGCCATAATTATTTACAGGGGGGTTCTTGAAAAAGAGGAGGACTATGACAGCCGCCTCGGTTTGACCTATGCCTATCTATCAGCGGGGGACATTAAAGCGGCAAAGGAAAGTAAGAAATTTTTAAGGCCGCAATACTCCTACCAGGAGAAGGATTTAAGGCAACTTAATTTAGATATGGACAAGGTAATAAAGCCTAATTTTGGGGGTGGATACAGTTATTACGATGATTCAGACGATAACAGGTTGTATAGGTATTCCCTTTCTTCTGGTTTCTGGGTAGACAATTGGAAATTAGATTTCAATTATCGACATATAGACGCAAAAGATAATACAAGAAATACCAGGGCTGAGGAATTTTTCCTCAAGATATATTCAAAGCCAAAGGAATTCTTTGGTATCGGTGGGGGATTAGGCCTTGTTCAATTTAAAAATAACACAACGGCAGATTTCTTAACATGGAATATAAAGGCGGATGTTAACATGCTGAACGGGGTAGCCGGTTTGACCATAGCCAGAGAAGGATTCACTGATACGGCTCAACTTATAACGAATGAAATTAGAATTACAAATTTAAGTCTATCCCTATCACAGAAGTTAACTGATAGATTCTCCATTTTTGGGGCCTACAGTTATAGAGATTACTCTGATGATAACAAGGCAAATGACTTTCAGCTCACCCCAAGTTATTCCATCTATACAAAAAATCCGACAATAAATATAGGTTATAGATTTAGATATCTAAATTTCAACCGCCAAAGTGGAAGCGGCTATTTTGACCCGAATGATTTCATCTCCCATCAAATTTTTACTTCTTTATACCTTGAGAAGGATAAATTCTACATATACTTAGAGCCCTACGGCGGTTACCAGTCCTTTAGGAGGTATGGTGATAGTAGTAGCGGCTTTTTTGGCGGAGGATACGGAACTCTTGGGTTCAATCTATCGAAAAATTTCGCGCTTGAAGTAAACGCCGAAGGTGGAAACTATGCCCTTGGAGCCACGGCAGGCTTTAGATACTATTTAGTTGGCTTTAGCCTCAAAATAATTCTATAAAATTTAAAGGGAATTGAATCCCCCATTCCCCTCGGGTAATGCCTGTCTCAGGAATCCTTTATGGACAAAATATCTGGATTAGCTCTTGAACGTCTTCGACTTCCTCTATCGATTCTATGCTGCGGATGGCTTCTTGAATCGACTCTTCCGGCAGGACCAACTTGGCGCAATCCCTAAACTTCTGATGGAGTTCCTCACGGGTTAGGAAGGGTTTCATTAATTTTTTCATGGAAGAACTTCTCTGCGCTCCATCAGGTTTTTAATTTCTCTTTCCATGCTTGTCTGAAATCCCTTTTTCAATGAATCAGAGATGATCCTGGCCATTTGACTTGCGGCATGAAGCCTGGGGATAAATACAAAATCAGCCCCTTCCCTATAAAGCTCGATTGCGGCCTGGATCGAATTCGCTGTAACCATTACCTGGGTTATGGGACAGAGGCGTTTTATCATGCGCATAAGTTTAAGGTTTGTAGTTCCCCGCAAGACTGAATCCTCTATTGAAGAAACGACAACCTTCGCATCTTCAATGTGCGCATGCTGGAGGGTGTCCAAGCTGGAGATATCGCCATAGATGCATTTTATAGAACGCCGGTTTAACTCATCGTAGACCTGCGGATTAAAGTCAATCACCATGATCTCGTCTGTTATCTTCTTATCCGCGGTTCCCGCAGCCTGCGACTCCAGCTCGTACAGGATCGAGCTGGCCTCCCGGAAAAAACCGAGAAAGATGATACTCCGATGTTTCTCCTCCCCGTCCTGGCTATCCGGTGTATCCTGAATGTCCTTCATTCCTATTTTTCTCAGAAATTTGGACAAATTTTCTTGAATCTCATGATTGTAATTAATCATATAGGTGGAAAGAACCGAAGTTATGGCAAACATGAAAATGAATATGCCGACCACTTGAGAATTAATATGGTTCAGCGCAAGCCCCAGGGAGGCGATTACCAGAGAAAATTCACTCATCTGAGCAAGGTTAAGGGATGGAATCAGGCTGCCCCGCAGACCGTTTTTTAAAGAATACAAAATCGGAAAGATGGAAAGAAATCGAGTGGCAATCAGAAAAACCGATGCGCCTGCCGCATAAATTAAAAGAGAGATTGTAGGCTTGGGGATTTGCAAGCCCAATCCCACAAAGAAAAGGGTTACAAAAAAATCGCGGATATTGATGACCTTGGCAATTACATCAATATTGTATGGAAATGTTGACAGGCTTACTCCGGCGATCAATGCTCCCATTTCCCGCGAGAGCCCTATGGCCCCGGCAATCCCACTAATAAGAAAACACCAGGCCACGGCGGTGACCAGTAATAATTCCGGGATTTTGGCTATAAATTCGAAAACCCGCGGCAGGAGATACTTGCTCGCCGCTATACTGAAAATAACCAACCCGAAGCCTTTTATGAAGGATTTAACAATCGTGATTACTTCCGGGTTCAGCAAGTTGGGCTGAATGGCCAGGAAAAGAATGGCCCAGATATCCTGGAAGATCAAAATCCCCAGGGTGATACGGCCGGGAAGAGTGCTCAGTTCGAATTTGTCGTAAAGCAGTTTTACGACAATCATGGTGCTGCTTAAGGCCATCCCTACCGCTAAATAAAGCGCGTCAAATTTGCCGCCGCCGATTTCAAAACCGAGAAATAAGGAAAATCCTAGACCCAGCACCACGCATATCAAAAATTGAGATATCCCTGAGATTATTAAAGATCTCCCGGAGGCAATTAATTTTTTGAGGTCGATCTCTAAGCCGATGATGAAGAGGAGCAGAATCAAACCTATCTCCGATATCAGTTTGATACTCTCCTTATCTTTCACCCAGCCGAAGCCGATTTCCGGCCCGATGATGATCCCGGCCACAAGGTAGGCCAATAACAATGGCTGCTTCAAGGCTTTGGCCAGCAAAGCAACAGCGGTGGCAACGACAATCGACAGGCCGATATTTGCGAGGAGATCGACTTCATGCATAAAGATGCCCGGCGGCGAAAATATTTTTTTGTTGGTTCAAACTCAAATGAGAAAATAGACCAAATTTCCTGGTAATGCAATAAAAAAGGGCTTACGATATTTCCCCGGAATTAATTCCTCCGCAACCGCCAAACTTGACTGGATAGAGCGTCTCGCATATAATGCCTTTCACCAGAGGAGAATTTTAGGGGTATTCTCTTGTAGCTCGTATCTCAAGGGGATTTCAGGAGAAGACGAAATTCAAGGAACAAGGAGGATGGAATTCATGCCGGAAGCTGTCATTGTGGAAGCAGTACGCACCCCCATTGGACGCCACGGAGGGGTTTTGAAATTGGTTCGACCTGACGACCTGGCCGCTTTGGTGCTTTCTGAAGTTGTCAAGCGCGCCAAAGTGGATCCGGCGCTGGTCGAGGAAGTCTACCTGGGCTGCGCCAACCAGGCCGGAGAAGACAACCGGGACGTCGCCCGCATGGCCCTGCTGCTCGCGGGCTACCCCATCGCGGTCGGAGGAGTAACCTTCAACCGCTTGTGCGCCTCCGGGCTTACCGCCCTTAATGCCGCCGCCCGGGCGATTAAGGTCGGAGAGGGGGAGGTGTACGTCGCTGGAGGCGTCGAATGCATGACCCGCGCCCCCTACGTCATGGCCAAAACTTACCCGGAATGGGCTTTCGGCAACGTGACCATGTACGACACCACCATCGGCTGGCGATTTCCCAACCCCAGGATGAAAGAGAAGTACGGCGTCGATTCCATGGGAGAAACGGCGGAGAACGTCTATGAACTCACCTGCGCCATCTCGCGGGAAGAGCAAGACCGTTTCTCGCTGGAGAGCCACCAGCGGGCGGTAGCAGCCATCGATTCCGGAAAATTTGCCGGGGAGATCGTTCCCGTGCCTGTCACTCAGCGGGGGAAAGATCCGATATTGGTCAGCCGAGACGAACACCCGCGGGGGGATACATCGATGGAAGCCCTCGCCAAACTCCGCCCGGCCTTCCGCACAGGAGGAACGGTCACTGCCGGAAACTCTTCGGGCATCAACGACGGGGCGGCGGCGGTTCTCCTGATGAGCGATAAGAAGGCCCGCGAATTGGGCCTAAATCCGCTGGCCCGGGTGGTCTGCTCTGCCGCCGCCGGAGTGGAGCCCCGGGTCATGGGCTTAGGGCCGATCTTCGCCGTGCGCAAGGCGCTCGCCCGGGCCGGGTTGACCCTCGAACAGATCGGCCTAATCGAGCTAAATGAGGCCTTCGCCGTCCAGGCGCTCGCCGTGATGAAAGAACTGGGCTTACGCCACGAGATCACCAACGTCAACGGCGGGGCCATCGCCCTGGGGCACCCGCTGGGATGCAGTGGAGCACGCTTGGTAACCACCCTAATTCACGAGATGCGCCGCCGCGCGCCCAGGGAGAAAAAGCCATATTACGGATTAGCCACGCTATGCGTGGGCGTGGGTCAAGGAGAAGCGACCATCTTCGAGTGGATTGCAGACTAAAAATTGAAAAAGGCCTCTCTTTTACGGATACGCAGACGGACGGGGGTGTCTTAAGGAGAGTTTTAGGGGTGCCTATTACCAAGAACAACACCTCGGGGGTGGTCCCGATCAATGAAAAGCCCTATAGAAACCTCTCGGAGATTCCCCAGAAGTCAGGCTATGTTTTCGGGAATGGGAACGGCGGGCACATCGGGGACATCAAGCATAGCTTCACTTCGGCATGTAGGAAGGCGGGTATTTCGGATTGCCGGTTCCACGACCTACGGCACTATGCCGAGTCCTGGATTATGCCGAGTACTCTCGATCAAAGAAGCTCGAACGTCCGAAAATAGGGTCTCTTGTAAATT
>JASEHN010000646.1 GCA_030018715.1 Thermodesulfobacteriota bacterium
AGAAGCCCTCTCCGCCTTTATCCAGCAGTATTACGCCCAGGACGCATCGATGCCCCAGGAAGTCCTCCTTCCTCTGCCTATAGAAAATGACCGGCTGCTTTCCGAATGGCTCTCTGAAAAAAAAGGAGAAAAGGTGAAAATTTTCACCCCGCAGAGGGGTGAGAAGAAACATCTGCTGGAGATGGCCCGGAAGAATGCCGAGAACGCCTTCCATAAGAAGGTTAGCGAAGAAGAAACTCTTGCTTTGACGCTTAAAGAACTGCAGGAAAAACTCAGATTAAAAAATTTGCCGCGGCGGGTGGAGTGTTTCGACATTTCCAATCTCTTGGGCACGCTGGCCGTGGGATCGATGGTGGCCTTCCTGGAAGGGAGTCCTGATCGATCCGGGTACAGGCATTTTAGGGTCCATGCTCCTTCTGTTGCGGATGATTACGCCATGATGTATGAAGTCTTAAAACGCCGGTACAGTAAACTGGATGCCGAGAAAGAAAAACCTGATCTCCTCATCGTGGACGGGGGCAAAGGTCAGCTAAACGTGGCCTTGACGGTTCTATCCGAGCTTAAGTTGCAGGGCATCCCGGCCATTGGCCTGGCCAAAGAAAAGGATCGGGGCCTTAAGAAAAATGAAGGGAAAGTTTCGGATAAAATTTACCTGCCCAATGTAAAAGACCCCATCCTCATCCCTTCTTATGCAGCATCCCTGCGTTACCTGCAAAAGATCCGCGATGAGGCCCACCGGTTTGCCATCGCCTATCACAAGAAGCTGCGAGGGAAGCAGGGCCTGCAAACGATCCTCGACGAAGTGCCGGGAATCGGGGCTGTCAAGAAGAAGGCCCTGCTCAAGAGTTTTGCCAGCCCGCAAAAAATCCGGGAAGCTTCCATGGAAGAATTGAGCCAGGTCCACCCCTTGACTCAAAAGGATGCTCAGGCTATTTTTGAATTCTTGCATTTAGGGAACACCTTTAATGGGCAGCGTCAAGAAGGCCAGTAAAAACGACATGGGGATGATTGATAAGCAATGAACCTGGGGTGCTTATGGACCTTTAAACCTTAGTTCCCTTTTCCGCTGCTCCCCCGAACCATTCGTTCATGAGATAGTCCTAAAAAAATTAGATTTTCTTAGAGAGGGCGGACATGGAAGATTTTACTCTGCAATGGCAGACAGAAGACGGGCTGACGTTGGCCGTGAGAAGATGGGAGCCGGAAAGAGAGCCCAAAGCGGTAATCTGTTTGGTTCATGGCCTGGGCGAGCACAGCGGACGCTATCATCATTGGGGGGTTTTTCTAAAAAGGGCCGGCTATGCCCTCCTGGCCTTCGATCTCCGCGGCCACGGCCGCTCCCAGGGGCAACGGGGCTATGCCCCAAAATTCCGGGCTCTGCTGCAAGATATCTCCCTCTCTCTGGAGGAAGGCCAAAAGCTCTACCCGGGGCGCCCTCTTTTTCTTTACGGCCACAGCATGGGTGGGATGCTGGTCCTTAATTATGTCCTGCGCCATCACCCTAAGCTGGCCGGGGTGATAGTCACCAGTCCCCTCTTGCGGACGGCCTTTGCACCTCCGGTCTGGAAAGTAGTTATTGGCAGGATCATGTATTACCTGTGGCCCACCCTTTCCCTGGCCAATGAGCTGGATTGCCAGGGTATCTCCCGGGATCCTGAAGTTGTCCATGCCTACCAGAATGACCCCTTGGTACATGACCGCCTTACCCCCCGTTTGGGGATTGACATTCTCCGGGGAGGATTGTGGGCCCTTGAGCACGCCAACGAGTTTACTCTCCCCCTTTTATTAATGCATGGTGATGCTGATTCCATTGTATCAGCAGGGGCGAGCGGCGAATTTGCTTTAAGGGCGGGAAACTTTTGCACTTTAAAAATCTGGCCTGGCTTATATCATGAACTCCATAATGAACCTGAAAAAGACCAGGTTCTTTCTTACCTCCTCGGGTGGTTGGACAAAAAAATTTAATTTTGTCCCTTAAAAGGATTAAGGATTGCCCATTTTCTGCGACAAACCACAAAAAAGAATGATATAACCATTTATGGATCATCTCCAAATTAGTTGATCAAATTTTTAATGAAAGCCTGCCAAGGGCCCGGAAGGAAAGGCAGATTGCGCCGCAAGCATCGGCGG
>JASEHN010000055.1 GCA_030018715.1 Thermodesulfobacteriota bacterium
AAGCGTACTTACAGGTACGCTGCAACGATTCACCCTGTTAGATAAACCCCAAGATGAATTTTCCTCTTGGAAGTTAGATCCCCGCCCTATACTTTCAATGCGGAGTTTTTGATCTAACAGGGCGGGGGTGAAGCGCAATCCGCCTTAGGCGGACAGATGGACTTTTTACGAAATCATCAACCTTTTTTGACAACAATCTGGTGCCCTAAAAGATAAATCAAGATGACCACCAGGATGGCAATCACAAAAACCGCGATGACCACTTCTGCTCCATTCCCGCCCACCTTCAGTTCATCCAGCTTTAAGGCCAATCGATGAATCTGCTCATCGCTTAGCTGGTTCAATCTTTGCTGGATTCCTTCCTCGGAAAATCCCAATTGCCGGAGCCTTTCGCTGATCATCTTCAGTTCCAAAACCTTTTGAATCTTGTTCAGGTCTGCGGTCCGATCAACCTGGGAAACAGTCATTGCCTCGGATGGCGAAAGGCCCGCGTGAACCCGAGGGGTAACGCCCAGTATAAACATCGCCATCACCATGTACCAGGTCATCCATTTTATCGCCCTCTTTTTCATTTTCTCTTCCTCCTTTCTCCCTGAATCTGGCCTTGATGAAATTATTTTTAACGGTTTAAAGAAGTTGGCGTTCAGTTGGAGAATATCTTAGGATATTTAGGTGATTATTTCAACATTTTTTAATTAAATTTAGCCACAGAGGGCACAGAGATCACAGAGTTTTAAAACCATGATTAAGAAAAAGTAAAGAATATGTCAAACGTCTAAAGTGATCCAGCTGCAGGCTACACTAAAATTGAAAAAAGGAATTTCCTATACAATTTAATTAAAAAAGTAAAAAACTGATTACGGTTCTATGATTTTTCCGCCGGCCGGAAGATCGCTTTCGCTGTACCCAAAATCCGTCAGGAAACGCCGGGTCGCTTCCATATTGGGCCGCCAGCCCATCTTCTCCCCCCGGAAACGGGTGGCCACCAGATAATCAACCACCGGAGAAAAAACACCCATAGCCAGGAAATTCGGTTGATGGCTGGGGAGACCTCCTGGCCCGCCTTTGCTGGCCCAGAGCGCATCAATAAAACAAAGCTGCTGGCGCGGATAAACGACCCTGCCCGTCCGCTTGTCCATCTGGCCCAAGATCTCCGGAGTCTGGTTAATGGCCAGGAGATAATCCAACGCGCCTTCTTGATGTCCAGGGGCGGGGGAGAATGTGCCAAAATGATTTTTCATGGTCATGGTAAATCCGCCAAATTGGGTGCTGTGCCCCTTGCACATGGCCATATTAATGAGTATATCGACCGTTCCGTCGACCAATGCCTTTAGGCACTCGGATTTGAGGTAGAGACTAATCCACGGATCAGGCACCGGCGTTAAGGTGTTTACTCCACCCCATTTATCCACAATCCGGCAGCCTTCCGGCATACCGGCAAAGGGTGTGTTCCTGCTCATTTTGCTGCCGTGGACCCCATCGTAGATGTATATGTTGGATGGTTTTACTCCGAGATGGTTGGTTAGAGTGTGGCAGGTTTTGGCCATGACCGCGCTGCGCGTATGCTGCAAGGCGATATTGTTGGTCTTGATCGCCACTACTGTGTCTGTCCAGGATTTCTGGGGAGGTTTTACGAAGATCGTCCGCCAGGCTTCCTGCGGAGCCTTTGTTTCCGCGAGGGTGCAAGCCATTTTATCAATATTCTCCCAGACAACTTCCGGAACGACCAACTCGTTCTGTCGCGCCCAGGAGGAAGCTACCTCTGTACCCTTGGTCATTCTGGGATCAGTGATCCCTGCTACCCGCAGAGGGTTCATCTGCGGATGAACATTAGTTTTCCTGGCCCAGGCGGCCGGGGATTTCCGCACAAGTATGGCCGGAGAAGCTGTAATCACCGCGCCCGTGATAATAGCCTTTTTCAAAAAAAGCCTTCGGGAAATTCTCATAAGTGTTTCACTCCTTTCCAGGATGTGAAATATTATTTAACTCGTTTCTGTCCGGTATAATCTCCCACCTTGCATATTATATACGGAGAATTTCTTCCCTGTCATTGTCTAAAATCGCGAACTTAAATTCATCTTTTGGGACGAAGAAAATTTCCCCGGCCTTAAACCTTTCACTTTTGTCTCGGTTTGGTCTATAATGGTTCATTCCACTCCTTCCTGAAATTCTATAGCCCTGCCAGAAATTTGTTAGGGACTTGAGCTAATTATTAGTAGTAGGAGGTTCTTGTTAACTTGGTTGCGACTATGTCGCCCTGAAGCCTCGGCGGCAAATTAATGATTAAACGGAGTGCGTATGGATGAAAAGGTAAAAGACGCTATCTTTCGCCAGGTTGAAAAGGAGCCTTTTGCCCAAAAATTCGGGCTGAAGCTGACAGCACTGGAGGAAGGGTATTCCCGGGTGGAAATGATTTTCACCCCGGACATGGAAAACATCTTCGGCCTGGCTCACGGCGGGGCCTTATTCGCGCTGATCGATGAAGCCTTTGAGACTGCCTCCAACTCACACGGCACCATGGCTGTTGCCTTAAACATGAATATTATCTACGTCGCCTCCCCTGCTCCGGGAAGCCGGCTCATTGCCGAAGCCAGAGAGTTTAGCCGGACCAATAAAACCGCCAACTACGACATCAAGGTGGTGGACGATCAGGGA
Source organism: Thermodesulfobacteriota bacterium (assembly GCA_030018715.1). Lineage (GTDB taxonomy): Bacteria > Desulfobacterota > SM23-61 > SM23-61 > SM23-61 > JAHJQK01. The sequence continues at coordinate 2,656 of JASEHN010000055.1, forward strand.
CGGCTGATTACTTCCTGCCAGGCCCTCGTTTACCGGAAAGAAAAACCCCTGCCCTTCATTTAAGCCTTCAGCTTGCAGCGATCAGCAAAATTTCAACGATCTCTGTTCAAAGCTTCCTGGCAGCGGCATAAAACCTCCAGTGTCTCGAATGCATCTTCCATGGGCACAAAAACAGGAACGGAGCGCTCTTCCAGGAAAGTCCTGGCTTGTTCGTAACGTTGCTTGTCGCCCGTGAAGCTGACGTAGATCGGCTTTTGGGGATTGTTAGAGGACAACTCCGCTAAAAAATTATATTGTTCAACTGCGATGTCGGGTGAGGCCAGGAGAATGGGAACAACCGCATCCACACTCTCATCCTGTAAAAGTATTTCCACCACTTTCTTATATCCTTCTATGCGGCCGAGGATGGGAGTAATGGCGCTCATATCAACCGGATTAGAGACGGCCACCCAGGAAGCGCTGATTTCCCTGAGCCTCTTTTGTGTCCTTTCAGAATGGGCAGCCATTCTTAAGCCCAAAGACTCACAGGCGTCGGCAACAACCACACCCAGGGCTCCTGAAGGAGCCAGGGCAGACACCCGTCTTCCGCGGGGAAGAGGCTGGAAGGCTATGCCCCTGGCGGCGTTGATCAGGTCCACGTATCGTTTCGCCCTGGCCACCCCGGCCTGCCTGAAGGCCGCATCAAAAATCATATCATTCCCCGCCAGGGAAGCAGTATGAGTAAAAGCCCTTTCAGCGCCGGCCTTTGTGCGCCCTCCTTTAAGAACTATGACCGGTTTCTTTTTGCTGACTTTTCGGGCAACTTCAAAGAAACAGCGGGCCTGCCGAAATCCTTCCACATACATCAAAATGGCTTTCGTTTCCGGGTCCTGGCCCAGGTAATCCAGGACCTCGGCATCTTCCACGTCGATCTTGTTGCCCAACCCGGCCACCCGGGCGACGCCAAAATTTTCTCCGGTCAGGATCCATTTCATGGTGTGGGTGGCAAAATTACCGGTCTGAGCGATGTAGCTTATTGGTCCCCGCCTTATCTTGCCCAAAGGGAAAAAGGTCGTGGTGAAAGAGGCGGGAGTGCTGGTCAGGCCGCTGGTATTGGGCCCGATAATTCTCATGCCGGATGCTTTGGCCAGAGAAAGAATCTCTTCCTGCAGTCTGGCGCCCTCCTGATCTGCTTCGGCATATCCCCCGGAAGCGATCACTGCCGCCGGGATTTTTTTTTCGGCGCACTCCCTTAACGGCTCCAGGGTCTTTTCTGCCGGTACGATGAAAACGGCAAGGTCAACGTCCCCGGGGATCTCTTTTACCGAGCGATAACACTTCAGGCCCATGATCTCCTCTTCGCTCGGGTTAATTGGAAAAATCTTGCCGGCATAGCCATTGGCCAGCATATTCACCAGGATTTCATTACCGGCTTTCCTTGGAGTTTTCGATGCTCCGATTACGGCAATGCTTTTGGGCTCAAAAAAAAACTTGAGCGCACTGGACATGTTTACCCCCATTCCACTTGCCTTTACCAAAAAGAACGTAGAACAACTCGTCATGCTATGGATGCGCGAGGAACTAAACTACTACCGCCTAAAGGCGGTAGGATTGTGGGCTAAACTCGTCTCGCCGAATAAATTCAGCGAGACAGCCCAATGAAACCACCGGTTTTAAACAGTGATCATTCGGACTACGAGTAATCAAAAAACACTAAAGTCTTCGCCTAAAGGCGAGGGTTTTTCTCCCCGAGAGGGACAATAATACCATAGAGGAAACACCCGAACAAGTTTTAGTAAGAAAAAGGCTTGGGGAAGAAAAATAAAATCAAGTATTGGATTCAACCTGAAGAGGATTGATGATCACGAAATACTTGACAGGAAGGAATACTGTAAATTATGCTTGAAGTGAATCGTGGATCCATATTAAAATTTTTCCTTCGCTATCCTTTTTATTTCCTTTGCAGAAGTTATTTCTAAATAAACTAATGCCGCGTCTCATAAGTTTTGTCCCAAAAAATGGTAATTTGAAATTCCGGAGGAATGCTTCATAGTTAAATCATTTCCCAGAGACGCGGAAATCCGAAATGCGAATATCGAAACAAATTCAAATGAACCAAATACGAATCACCAAAAAGAAAATGCTACGGCGCCGGTTCCGCTTTGTTTTGAGTTTTGGACATTTGAATTTTGATATTGTTTCGGATTTCGGATTTCGATATTCGAATTTTCGCGCCATATTGAATTGCCAATATCAAGGACAGGACTTATGAGACGGCGCACTAAGAGGTGTGATGATGTTACTGAAAAACCGTTTCGCTCTGGTTACGGGAGCTTCACGGGGCATCGGAGCGGCCACGGCAAAAGTGCTGGCGCAGCGCGGCGCCCGGGTGGCCGTAAGCGCGCGCACAGTTTCGGACCTTGAGAGCCTGGCAACCAGTATCAGAGAAGAAGGCGGCCAGGCCCTGGTTGTCCCCTGTGATGTGCTGGACGCCGCTCAGGTTCAGGGGATGATTAACCGTGTGGTGGAAGAATGGGGGCGGCTGGACGTTTTGGTCAACAATGCCGGACTGGGCACAGCCACCATGCCGGTGGAAAAGATCCCGCCGGAGGAATGGGATTACACAGTGGCCTTGAACCTTAAGTCGGCTTTTTTGTGTGTGCGGACGGCAGCGCCAGTCATGAAGCGGCAGGGTTTTGGGCGGATTATCAATGTTTCTTCCTTTGCCGGGCGGAATTACAGCCGCATATCCGGACCTCAATATGGAGCTGCCAAGGCCGGCCTGCAGGGATTCACCAAGCACATGGCGGTTGAGCTGGGCCCACACGGAGTCTGCGTCAACGCCGTGGCGCCCAGCATCGTGCTCACTGATCGCGTCAAAGCCAAATGGGAAGCCCGCACGGAGGGAGAGCGCCAGATGATCCTCGCCGGCATTCCTCTGAGGCGATTGGCCCAGCCGGAAGAGGTGGCTACCGTAATCGCCTTCCTCGCCTCAGAGGACGCCAGCTATGTCAACGGCGTCTGTATCGATATAAACGGGGGAAGCTATATGGTGTAATTTCCGTATTACTCCTTGCGCCTTACATCCTCTTTTCTATAGTCCCCCTAAGGTACCAAGTTGAGCCATGGCGTCGTACTTATAATCAGCCGGCGAACTTACTTTGTATTTATCGGGCATAGTCACCGCCGGTTCCCCTTTTACGGATTTAGCCAAATCAAAAGCCTTCTTTACTTTCTCTTCTTCTCCTTCCAAGCTGAGAACGACGGCCCCTTCGGAGCCGCCCACCCCGCCGGAAGTAATGTGGTAGGCCCGAACACCGGCCAAGAGGGCAAAGGCTTGAATTTCCGTGACCACCTTGCTCGAGGTCAGGGGGACAATCTTCCCGGGCAGGCCCATGCTATATTTATAGTGATAGAGTCCGGAATGCCAAGAAGCCTCCAGGACAGAGGGGACCAATTTTTCCAGTCCCACTGGCTGGATCAGATGGGAACCCCGGGCCGTAACAATCGGCCAGCACATGCCGATGGTCCCGGCCTTCACCCCTGAGACCCAGACGCCGGCGTTTCCCTGAGTGTCGATCGCATTGGCCCCTTTGATGAAGACATCCTCGGGCCCGAAGTTCAGGATCTCCACGTTGGAGTCGGCCCCTTCTACTACTTTTCCTTTGCGAACGACGTGCCAGGTGCAGGGAGGGGGCCCGGCATGAACGTTGGCAAACCCATTGCCGATCAACCCCACGGTCTGGCCAGCCTTGGGCTCTATGGTGGTCTTGAGCAGCTCCTCGGTAACATAGGCGTTGGTAATTCCCCGGCCGATGATGATCATCCCGTTCTTCATGGCATTCTGTACCTCGGCAAGGGCCACGGTAGCTTTGGCTACGAGCCGCCTGGATTCAGAGGGATTCAAAACGACCAGAGCTGAAATCTGTTTCTCCCCCGGCTTCGGTTCAGGAATCTGGACTGGATAGAACATGTCGACCTCCTTTTTATTTTTCTTACCCTTTCATTTTCATCCCAGCCTTCTACATGGGAAACGAATTTCATCCATCCAATCGTTTAGAAAATAGCTTTCAAATCCCCCCAACCCCCCTTTGCTAAACTGATCTTGTCCCATATCTTTTTGCTGGACACAGGGAGGACAAGGGTAAGTTATTTAATTTTAATGATTTCGAAAGTAATTCATCAGGAGGTCATTCAGAAATATTTTAAAAATGGCTATTTTAAAAAGTGATATAAATACAACCTGTTGTCAATGCTATAACCATTATCCCCCTGTGTCCAGCATTGACTTATGGGTCAGGCTCAGTTTATTAAAGGGGGGCAAGGGGGGATTTTTCATGGTTCGCGGGTGTCGCAGCGGTCATGAAAAATTACCCAGAAAATGCCCAAAAAAAATTTCCCCTCCCCTGGCGGGAGGGGACGAAAGGGAGGGGGAACTTAATCAATTCACCCCCACCCTTGCCGTCCCCGAAGCTGTGAAAAAATTGAAAAAAAGAGGATTATGTCGAAAGATTTATCAATAATTTCAACCACCCAATTTCCGAAAATTGAATTTTTTCACAGCTTCCCCCATCAAAGGGGGAGGGGAATGAATTGAATTTTCATCGTTCATGAAATTTACTTCTTTTCTCTCTTGGTCTTCTCCAGGGTCTTCAGGTATTTTTCCCGATAATCTTCCCGAGGGGGAATAAAGATATCGATCACTTTACAATCTACCTCCCGGAGGCGTCCTCCATGCTCAATGTTGGAGGGAAGAACGATCACATCCCCTTTTTTTACCCGGTATAGTTTTCCTTCGATGATTTCGTCCATGTATCCATCGACGACGGTCATAATCTGCTCGGCCTCATGGCGATGCGGAGGAAAATAGGAGTTGGCGGGCATGGTCAAGAAACTCACCATGGCTCTCTCGCCAAACACCAGATGACTGTTGGATCCCGGGACCAACTCGGTCAGGGAAATATCGGGATAATGAATCACCCGCTTCTTGAATTCTTCTTCACTGGCGTAGGGGTCATTCCCGGGATCCTTACTTTGCTCGTTCATGGTCGGTCCTCCTTTTGAAATGTTCGAAAAATGATAAAACCTTCCCGAAGCGCATAAAAATTGGAAGGTGATCAGAAGCGCTGGATGTTGCCACCTCCTTTCTCCTTGGATCTACATTTTTATTTTTGTAACTCCGGTAGAATTTTTTCAAAATAATCCAGCGACTCTGGATTTTTTAATGCATCTCTGTTCGTCACCGGTCTGCCATTGACAATGTTCGTAACAGAACTTTCCACCTTCTTCATATTCAAGGTATAGGGTATGTCCGGAGTTTCCATGATGATGGCCGGAACATGCCGGGGAGAGGCTTTCTCCCGGAGAGCTTTTTTGATTTTATTTGTTAACTCTTCAGTTAACTGGTTCCCTGGGCGAAGCTGCACAAAAAGGATGACCCGTTGATCCCCTTTCCAGTTCTGCCCGATGACCAGGCTATCGGCTACCTCGCCCAACCGCTCCACCACGTTGTAGATTTCGGCTGTCCCGATGCGCACTCCGGAGGGATTTAAAACTGAGTCGGAACGGCCATAAAAAGTGACTCCGCCCGTATCTTTGTGCATAACGACATAGTCGCCATGGCGCCAAACATTGGGATAGAATTCGAAGTAGGCGTTTTTATATTTTTCTCCGTTCGGATCATTCCAGAAATAAAGGGGCATGGAAGGGACAGGGGCTTCGCAAACCAGCTCTCCCTGCTGATCAAACACCGGGTTGCCTTTTCCATCATAAGCCTTTATTTTCATGGCCAGGGCTGGCCCTTGCAGCTCCCCGGCGTAAACCGGGTTGATGGGGCTGCCGCCGGCAAAGCAACCGTTAATGTCCGTGCCTCCGGAGATGGAGTTAAAATGCAGGTCTTTTTTAATCTCCTGGTAAACATACTCGAACCCCTCAGCCGAAAGGGGGGAGCCAGTCTGGGATATTTCTCTTAAGGAAGACAAATCGTAATCTCTCCCCGGCTTGACCTTCTCGCTACGAAGATAATTGATAAAAGCGGCGCTGGTGCCGAAAATGGTAATCTTCTCATCCTGGGCTAACTTCCACATGGCCCCGGCATCCGGCGAACTGGGGTTTCCCTCATAGAGCACGATCGAGGCCCCAACTCCCAGGGAGCTCAGCAACCAGTTCCACATCATCCAGCTGCAGGTGGTAATGTACATGATCGTATCTTCCCGCTTCAAATCCGTGTGCAGGATAAGCTCTTTTAAGTGATTGAGCAGAATTCCTCCGGCCCCTTGCACCATGCACTTGGGCTTACCGGTGGTTCCGGAAGAAAACATGATATACACCGGATGATCAAAGGGTAATTGCTCAAATTGCAGGGGGGGTTCTTTCTCTTTGGCCAGGAAATCTTCAAAGAGGACGGATTGAGGGATGTTGCCGATGTCAATTTTCTGTTCCGTATAAGGAACCACTACAACTTTCTTCAGAGAGGGAATCCCTCTAACAATTTCCGCGGCATTGGCCAAAGAGTTAAAGGCTTTCCCTTTGTAGATATAACCGTTGGCTGTAAATAAAACTTTCGGCTCAACTTGCCCCAAGCGATCCAGGGCCGCCTGGGAACCCAGGTCAGTGGCGCAGGAAGACCAGATGGCCCCGATACTGGTGGCCGCCAGCATGGCCATCGCCGTCTCCGGGATGTTGGGCATATAGGCCACCACCCGGTCTCCCGGGGAAACTCCCAGCTCCCGGAGCGATTTGGCCAGGCGGGCCACTGTCGTATAAAACTCAGCATAAGTTATTTTTACTGAATCCCGGCCTTCTCCCTTGAAGATGAAAGCGGCATGATGATCGCGATAGCGCAGGAGATTTTCGGCAAAATTTAACCTGGCTCCGGAAAACCACTTGGCCCCTGGAAACTTGTTTAAATCATCCACCACCTGATCATATCCCCGGGAAGCCTTGATGCCGGCGAACTCCCACATCCTGGCCCAGAAGTCAGGGATATTTTCGATGGACCACTGGTACAATTCAAAATATGTGCGAAACTGCTGGCCGTGCTTTTTGTTCACGAACTCCATGAAACGGGTCATATTGGCATTCTTGATCCATTCTGCGGATGGCTTCCAGAGTGGTGTCTTCATAGTATCCTCCTTTTAATAAAGTAAACTCCTTCTTAAGGAGAGATTGTTCATCATAAACTCTGCCGATTATTGGCCATCAGGAAAATAACAAAAAGAAGAAGGGAAGACAAGTCCAAAGTTGCCTGGTTAGGAGAAATTGCTAAAAATTTAATGAAAATCTCTAACCCTCCAAAGCACTCGGGTGCCAGGGAGGTATTATCCATGGAAATTTCTTTCCATACTCATAAGCTTTCAAGGGAGCTTTGTAAGGGAAGAGGGCCGCGGTTCCGCCGGTATGGAAGAAAACAACCACCTTTTCCCGCCGGAAGAAACCTTTCCGGCATAGGTCAATTAAACAGGCCATAGCCGAGCTTGTATATACCGGGTCGAGAAAGAGGCCCTCGGTTTCGGCCAAGATTTTTATGGCCTCGGCCTTGGCCTCGGTCATGAAGCCATAGCCTTCGCCGGCGTATTGGTCATGGACTACAATGTCATCCGCGGTTATCTTGAGGTTGAATCCTAAAAACCTCAAGGATTCATCGATGATGTTTCCTACATTTTCCACCGCGTTTTCCCGCGAACGCGAGCCGGTTGTTGAGCCGATCACCTTGATTTGGGTGTTGAAAGCCTTGGCGCCAATGATAAGTCCGGCCTGAGTTCCTCCGGAACCGGTAGCGTGGACTAAATAATCGACCTTCAATCCTCTGTCAACTATTTGCGCCATAAGCTCCAGCATGCAGTTAACGTGTCCGGCAACTCCCAGGGGTGTAGATCCTGTGGCCATCAGGCGGTACGGCCTATGGCCAGCCACCTTTAGCGTCTCCATTGTTTCTTCTTCTACCCTCTGAGTATGTTCGGGTTTCACCGTTTTGATTTCCGCCCCGCTCAGAAAATGAAGGAGATGATTGCCATCATAACCTTCCGGATCATAGCCATCTTTAGGCCCGGTTTTGACGAGCGCCACCTTCATCCCCACCCTGCGGGCGGCGGCTGCGGTCTGGGTGCACCAATTGGAATGGAATCCCGCGCCGGTTACTATGTAGTCCGCTCCTTGTCTGACCGCTTCCCCCATCAGGTATTCAAGTTTTCTCGTTTTGTTCCCTCCAAAAGCAAGGCCGGTTAGGTCGTCTCTTTTCACGTAGATTCTGGGGCCGTTGAGAACTTTCGCCAACCTGGGCAATTCCTGCAAAGGCGTCGGCAGATGCGCGAATCTTATCCGTGGTAAATTAATAAAATTCATTTTCCTTCCCTCCATTATTACTTAGAAAATAACCGCTGTTCATGGCCCGCGGTCGGGGGGTCTTTTCTTGATTTCGCATTCAAGGCAACTTCAATAGCCTCAATCGTGATGTCAATGGCCCGGTCGCCATTTGGGGGACGCGCCACTTGGGGGACGTAGCTCCGATATTTCCGTTATTCAGTAAAATCTTTGAGACTCCATCCCCTCTTTTGAAATTCCCCCTGTTCAATTTCACCAAGAATGCTTTATTTTTACAGTGAAAAGTTCCTTCGGCATTGAGTCTCGGTCCCCGTAGCATAAAGGCAATCTACCAAAAATTTCCTCAATATGTTATCGGAATTATCGGAGCTACGTCCCCTCTTTCCATTTCCAAAGTCGATTGTTTCCGAATGATTAAAATATTCTTGCTGAATTGATAAATCAATTGCATCTTCCATTAAACTAAGACTATCCAAAGACTCTTCAGAATTTGTACAGTTCCTTTTATTGCTTTTCATGTCTTGCATAAACTATGCTTGCAGCTAACATTCGCGGCTTTGCAACGCGGGCCGCCTTTCAATACGCCTTTCCCAGTG
>JASEHN010000056.1 GCA_030018715.1 Thermodesulfobacteriota bacterium
GGAAAACGCCCCCCGCCTCCTCCGGCGGAAACGAGCGGGGTTCTTCGTGGCCAAACGGAAACCCAGCCGATGCTTCCGGCGCGTTCCACCCAGCCCCCCCGGACCTCAAAAAAGCTGGTAAAACCACTTTTTCAAACCGCTAAATTGATACAAAAAAGGATATTTCTATACGATCAAGTTGCCTATTTAAATTTAAAAAACTCGCAACGCGTAACCCTTAATCCGAAACTCTCCCCTGCGATTATCAGTGGGTAATGGTTTTTCCAAAGATCAGTTTGTGGTCTCCTGCAGCATAGTAATCCGTCACCCTGGCTAATTCCCTGTAGTCATGTTTCTGGTAAAAGGCGCGGGGGGATGCAAAAGGGGGCAGGGAAGAGGTTTCGATGAGTATCAGGCGGGCCTGCCGCCGCATTAAATCTTTTTCCGCATGACGAAGAAGGAATGTTCCGGTTCCTTGGTTCCAGAAAGCGGGATGGACTACAATCCAGTAGAGGTCATAAACTGCATCGGTCATGGGAGCTTTTCCATAACAGATGTATCCCAGGATTTCGCCATCATCTCCTTCGGCTAAGCCGATAATGTAGTCCTGCTGGTCCGGCTTGGTAAGGGCTATGTCGATAAGCTCCAGAGCGACTTGCACTTCCGCAGGCCGGAAATGCTCCTGGGCTTTGAGGATCGTTTTCAGGGCCGGCCGGTCTTTCTTTTCGATCCCCCTAATCTTCATGGCTGGCCACCGAGGATAAGGACTTCTTCCAACCTGGAAAAATCCACTGTGGGAGTAACCTCGATGTACTGAAAAATACCCGGACGTTTCCGCTCCACTTTAGTAACCATACCGATCACCAATCCTTTGGGAAAAATTCCGCCCAGGCCGGAAGTGATTACTCTATCGCCCACCCGGATGTCTTCACTCTTCTGGACGTATTTGAGGACACAAAACTCCTCCACTTTCCCTTCCATGATCCCCTGGGCGCGGGAGCGCTGCACGATTACGTCCACCGCGCTGTTGGGATCGGTGATTAGTAGTACTTTGGCTGTGCTTGGGGAAACTTCCATGGTCCGTCCCACCACTCCATCGGCAACAACCACGGCCATGTCTTTGGTTACCCCTTCTTTTTCTCCTTTGTCAACCAGCAGGGTCTTGAACCAGCTCGAAGGGTCCCGCGCGAAGACCTGGGCCACGATGGCCGGGGAGGGATGCTGAGACTGCAAGGGAAGCAGTTTTTTCAAACGCTCTTCGGCCAGGAAGGTTTCCTTTAAGCGGTTGTTCTCTTCACGCAGAGCGCTGATTGTCCGCTGCAGAATCAGATTTTCCTGCTGCACCCGGGTGAGGAAAACATAACGTTCCCCAACTCCCCGCAGCCAGAGGATGAACCCCCGGGCTTTTTGCTGGAGGGGGAAAGAGATCTGCATGATGACCTTCTTGACCAAGGAAGGTTCCGGGTCGCTTCTGATATTCAAGGTGAGGATGAAAACCGCCAGGAAGACCAAGAGCAGAACAGCAAAAAGAAGGCGGAACCGTTTCAACCAATCCATTATCATCCCGTTTCAACGCTGACCGGCCCTCCATCTTCCGGAGTGACTCTCAGGATTTAATGGTCACTTCTTTCAGGAGGGCGAGTTCGTCCAAAGCCATTCCCGCCCCCAAAACGACCGCCGAAAGAGGGTCTTCGGTTATGGTAACGGGAAGGCCGGTCTCTTCCCGGAGGAGAACATCCAGGTTTCTCAGCAGGGACCCGCCGCCGGCCAGGATGATCCCTTTGTCCACGATGTCGGCGGCCAGCTCCGGGGGAGTTCGCTCCAAAGTAATCTTGACTGCGTCCAGGATGGCCTTGATCGGCTCAGTAAGCGCCTCGCGTATTTCCTCGGAGTTAACCTGCAAAACCTTGGGGGTGCCCGCCACAAGACCCCGCCCTTTGATATCCATAGTCTTCACTTCTTCGTCTGGATAAGCCGTTCCTATTTGAATCTTGATATTCTCCGCGGTTCGTTCCCCTATCAAAAGGTTATACTTGCGCTTGATAAACTGGGCCACGGCTTCATCCATCTTGTCGCCGCCCACCCTGACCGACTGGCTGTAAACGATCCCCGAGAGAGAAATCACGGCTACTTCCGAAGTGCCTCCGCCTATGTCCACGATCATATTTCCCGAGGGTTCGCTGATCGGAAGCCCCGCGCCAATGGCTGCGGCCATGGGCTCTTCGATCAGGTAAACTTCCCGGGCTCCGGCGGACTGGGCAGATTCGCGCACCGCTCTTTTTTCCACCTCGGTGATTCCCGAAGGCACCGAAACGATGATACGGGGCCTTACCAGAGTCCGGCCTTTATGAACCTGGGCGATGAAATAGCGCAGCATGGATTCAGTAATATCAAAATCGGCAATGACTCCATCCTTCATGGGACGGATGGCTACGATATTTCCCGGCGTCCGGCCAAGCATCTGCTTCGCTTCTTTGCCAACCGCCAGGATTTTCCGTCCCCCTCTTGAATCCTTACGGATAGCAACTACCGAAGGTTCACAAAGGACAATCCCTTTACCTTTAACGTAAACTAAAGTCGTGGCAGTCCCCAGGTCGATAGCCAGATCGTTGGAGAAGAGGCCCAGGATGGAATCGAAGATCATTCACCGGCTCCTTTCTTGACCCCCCCGGAAAAGGGAGGAACATACCCCCTTAAGAAAACCTGAAATTCGGGGCCAAATCGAAAAATTATACTAACAAAATTCAACGGCTGGAGCAAGAAAATAAAGAAAAAATTTGCCTTGCCTTTTCCCCGGGGGTCATTTAGGATGATGGGTATCGTTGCTGAAAGGGGAAGATGAAGCATGCTCGATTTCATGAGACGACACGCCCAGTCCTGGATGATCAAGGTAGCTCTGGGAGCTATAGTTGTTGTTTTTATTTTTTGGGGAATCTGGACCCCCCGTGAGGGCCAGGAGCGAGATCTGGTCAAGATCGGGAATTATACCATCACCATTTCCGAAGTCAGAACCCATTATCAGAACCTGCTGGACCGGTACCGGTCTGTTTACGGCGAAAGGTTCAACGAGGAGATGGCCAAAAAGTTAGGGCTAAAGGAACGGGCGGTGAAGGATTTAATCGATAAAGTCCTGATGTCCCAAGAAGCGCGCCGCCTGGGCTTGAAGGTAGCTCCAGAAGAGATTCAAGCCTTGATCCAGAACCACCCGGCCTTCCAGAAGGATGGCCACTTTGATAAGGACGCCTACCTGCGCGCCCTCCAGCGCATCCGCATGACTGCCAAGGAATTCGAAGCCAACCAGGGGCAAATGCTCTTGCTTTCTAAGATGCAAAGCCTGATCGTTTCTTCGGCCAAAGTTTCGGATCGGGAAGTCCTGGAGGCCTACCGGGATAATTTCGAGAAGCTGAATATGGACGCCCTTTACCTTAATCCTTCAGACTTCAAAGAAATCTCCCTGACTCCCGATGAAGTAAAAGGGTATTTTTCTAAGAAGCGGGAGGCCTTCAAAATCCCGCCCAGGGTAAATATCCGCTATCTCCTGTTCGAACCCAAGGATTATGCCAAACAGGTACAGGTCAACGAGAAGGAAATAGAGACTTATTATCAGAACAACCAGGAGAAATTCGGTCAGCCCAAACGAGTGAAGGTACGCCATATCCTCATCAAAACTGATCCCAAAAATCCCGAGGTTCTGGCCCAGGACCGAAAAAAAGCCGAGGCCATCCGCGAGGATGCTCTTAAAGGGAAAGAATTTGCTCAACTCGCCAAACAACATTCCGATGACCCCGGGACAAAAAATAGCGGCGGGGATCTGGGGTACATAAGCCGCGGGCAGGTTGTGCCCGAATTCGAGGAGGCGGCCTTTTCCCTGACAGCGGGCGGCATCAGCAACATTATCCAAACTCCTTATGGGCTGCATATTGTCAAAGTCGATGAGATCCAGGAAGCCAGGACCGAACCACTGGAAAAAGTCAAGGAACAGATTCTGTCTCTGCTGCGGACCCGCAAAGCCAGGGACCTGGCCCACGATGAAGCGGATCAGGCCTACGCTGCGGGCTTGAAAGAAAAACAGATGGATGGTCTTGCCAGAACGAAAAACCTGACAATTAAAGAAACCGGCCTTTTTTCAGCCGACGACAAGATCGACCTGAACCCCAAACTAAAGGACTCCGCCCTCTCAATGAGCAAGGGAGATATCAGCCCGGTTCTGCGGGTGGGAGAAACTTTTGCCGTTTTTCATGTTGTGGAAAAACAGGAGGCGCGCACCCCTGAATTGAAAGAAGTAGAAGGGCGGGTTACCGAGGCCCTGCGCCGCGAAAAACAGCAGGAGCAAGCCTTAACCAAGGCCAAGGAGGTTTTGGAAAAGCTAAAGAAGGGCGCTGATCTAAAATCGCTGGCCCTGCAGGAGAAGTTCAAGGTAGAAGAGACGGGCTTCTTCGAAAGGGGCGCGGGCCCCCCCAAGATGGACGCTGCGGAAGAGCTGCGGAAAGCCATTTCCTTGCTCAGCCTGAAGGCTCCCTATGCGGAGAGCCCCGTATTTCATAATGGACAGTATGTCATCTTTCGCCTGAAGGAAATCAAGGAGATCGATCAGGCCCAATTCACTTCCCAAAAAGAGAATTTCCGCCGGGCCCTCATCCAACAAAAGCAGGAAATGATCCTGACCCAATGGTTGGAAGAGCTTCTGGAGGCGGCCAAGGCCAAGGGTAAATTCAAGATGCTGAAGGAAGTGAACGAAGCGATATAAAAGCAGGGTTAAAAGCAGGGTCCCAGAATTCAAGGGGTCCAGGGGTCAAGTGAAATAAAAAAACTTCCCCTCGAACCCTGATGGCCTCGTAAAAAGTCGTCACTCCGGTGAAAACCGGAGTCCAGATGTTTGATAACTCTTTGAAATAACTGGATTCCGGCTTTCGCCGGAATGACGGGAAAAGAGGTTTTCGGACTTTTTACGAGATCATCAACTCTGGAACCCTTTATTTTAGTCCCAAGATTTCCCGGGCAATGACCAACCGCTGAATTTCGGAAGTTCCTTCATAAATCGTGGTTACCCGGCAGTCGCGGGTATAACGTTCCAACGGATACTCCTTCATATAGCCATACCCCCCGAGCATCTGCAAGGCTTTGTAACAGACGCGATTGGCTGTTTCCGCGGCGAAAAGCTTGCCCATGGAAGCTTCCCGGGTAAAGCGTTGCCCTTTCTCTTTCAAAAAAGAGGCCCGTAAAACCAACAACCGGGCTGCTTCCAGCTCGGTAAAGCTGTCGGCGATCATCCACTGGATGGCCTGGAACGAGGCGATGGGTTGATCGAACTGGATACGATTTTTAGCGTATTCCGTTGCATATTCAATGGCCGCCAATCCGATGCCCACGGCCATGGAACCGATACCGATCCGCCCTCCATCCAGAGCCATCATGGCAATCTTGAACCCATCGCCTTCTTGACTCAAAAGGCTTCCCCGGGGCAGGCAACAGTTTTCCATGATGATTTCATTGAGGGGGGAACCCCGCTGACCCATTTTTTCCTCATGCCGGCCGACGATAAATCCAGAATGTCCTTTTCCCACCAGAAAAGCGCTGATGCCTTTGGCTCCGGCAGCCTTATCCGTCTTGGCCCATACCACGAAAACCCCGGCGTGTTCGGCGCTGGTGATGAATGTCTTGGAACCGTTCAGGACATAATGATCTCCCGTAAGCCTTGCGCTGGATTTCATGGCGGCAGGGTCTGAGCCGGCCGTGGACTCCGTCAGGGCAAAGGCTCCACAGGAATATTCCCCGTTGCAAATTTTGGGAATATGTGTGGACTTGGCCTGCTCATTCCCGAAAGCGTTGATTACTTCCGCTACCATGTTGGTTACGGACATGGTAACGGCAGTAGCGGCGCAGGCTTTGCTGATTTCGGTCATGGCCAGGCTGTAACTTACCACCCCGGCTTGAGATCCTCCATATTCCGCCGGGATATTCATGCTCATCATGCCCAGTTCGGCCATCGCTTTCAGCACGGGCAAGGGATAAATCCCGGTGGCGTCAATTTCAGCGGCCCGGGGTTTTAGCTCTTTTTCGGCAAAGTCCCTGGCCATTTTTTGGGTCATCTTTTGCTCTTCCGTAAGATGGAAATCCATGCAAGCTCCTTAATACAGCTATCAGCGTTTAGCGATCAACTGTCAGCGATCCGGAAAAAACAAGAAACAGAAGTCAGAAAGCAGAAGAGATGCTTTCTTTCATATTCTGAATTCTGTCTCCAGACTTCTGACCTCTGACCTCTGACCTCTTTTTTCCGGGACTATCCACTTGTTTTTCTGGCTGCGGGGTACTATACTCCAAAAAAAATCTTACCTCAAGGCCAAAACTTTTATGATTGTAGCAGGCATTGATATCGGTTCGATCACGGCGGAAACTGTGATTTTGCAAGGCAACCAAATCCTGAGTTCATCGATTCTGCCCACGGGAGCGAACAGCCGGAGGGCAGCGGACCGCTCGCTGGCTGCGGCCCTTAGCCAAGCCAATCTCAAGCAAGAAGATCTGGCGGCTATCGTAACTACGGGGTATGGCAGGGCGTCGTTTTCCTCGGCCACGAAGATGATCACGGAAATAACCTGCCACGCCCGGGGAGCATTCCATGTCCGCCCGGAGACGCGCACGGTTATTGACATCGGTGGCCAGGACAGCAAGGTCATCCGTCTGGACGAAAGGGGGCGCAACGTAGATTTTCAGATGAATGACAAATGCGCCGCCGGAACCGGGCGTTTCCTGGAAGTCATGGCCCACGCCCTGGAGGTTAAGCTGGAGGACCTGGGAAGGCTGTCCCATAGCGCAAAGCGCTCGATCAAGATTTCCAGCATGTGCACTGTCTTTGCCGAATCCGAGGTCATTTCTTTGATCGCTGAAAGTCAGCCTAAAGAAGTGATCATCCGCGGCCTGCACGACGCCATTGCCGACCGGATCATGGGAATGGTGCATCGGGTGGGAGTGGAGGAAGGGGTCACAATTACCGGGGGAGTGGCCAAAAACGAAGGCGTGGTCCGGGCTCTGGAAGAGAGGCTGGGAGTAAAGCTTTTCGTCCCCTCCGAACCTCAGATCATCGGCGCTCTGGGCGCGGCCCTGCTGGCTCAAAACATAGCCAAAGATATTTGAAATTTTTGTTTTCAAATTCGAAATCCGAATATCGATCCGCCACGGCGGACGAAACAAATTGCAAATGCAAACTTTGGGTAGTGGGTCAATTTGAAATTAGAATAGTATGGGAAGTATTTTAAAATCGTAACTATGTTCATAATGTGAACAGAGATAAGCAAATGTACGGAACTGGATCAATTTGAACTGACTTTGGCATAAAATATGCTTATAAATTTATTCAAGAAATAAAATTATTTTTGCGGTTGACTTAATTTTGTTTTAATGTTAGCTTTACAGCCTACAGCCGAAATAAAAATAGCGCTAAAAATAGGTCTTGACAAATTCCTGATTGGGAATTAAATTAGAATTGTGCTGGGACTGTACTGAAAAGTGCAGGAGTCATCACATGACACCAGCGCAGCCAGGCAGCTCACAAGTGGGGCTGCCTTTTGCTTTTCTTGGGGGGGATTATGGGTACATGCGTTATATATGTAGATGAGGCCGGTAGTCCTTATGGGCATTCGTTTCCTATAAAATCGGGAGAAACCCCTCTTTTCACAATGGCTGCGGTGGCGTTTCCGTTATGGGAATGGAGAGCGAGAGATCGTGCCTTCCTTTCATTAAAACGGCAATTTTTCCCTGATTGTTGCGGTAGGGCAGGTATTCGCGATGAAGAAGTTGAAATTAAAGGAAGGGAATTGGCGGCGCCACATAATAAAAAAAATAAGCGTAATCATATTTTTAACCAACGTGTTCTATCTTTTATAGGTCAAAATTCTGGGTGTTGCTTTGGCACAACATTTCTAAAAAACCCCTCAAACCCAGCTTCCCCCCAAAGCCTTTATACGCAAGCTTTGCAGATTTTAGTTGAACGCATCAGTCTTTTTATAACGGAGCATCCTGGATATTCAAACGCTATCGTTATTTGTGATTCCAGGATGAGAGGATTAGATATTGGAGTGGCTCGTTCCCATATGAGTTATATTTTCGGGCACGAAACGGGCCGAACATTTGTAAATATATTGGAGGCACCGATGTTTTGCGATTCCAGACTTACTGTGGGGCTTCAGATAACAGATATTTTTGCATCTAATTTGTTTGCAAATCATTATCATTATCATTGTAGAACCATTCCGGGCGCGATCGATTATTCACATATGCAAGTGTATTGGAAAACTCTCGATAAATTGGAATTCAAAAGTAAAGGAACATTAGATGGGTACCGGATATTTGGCTACCGAGTAATTGACCAAAAATAATATGAAAGCGTTTTTATTTTATTAGCTTTAATATTTCCTGAATCCCCCAAACATGATCCGTAATCCCCGCCTCCATTGCCGGAGTTACCCTTAAAGTCTGATGAACCCGACAGAAATTATAATATATGAAATTGGGGGCTACCGCATGGCCCAGGTTTTCAATTTTCTTTGAAAAGGCATTGGTTAGCCGGGTAAACCTTCTCATGTTCATTCTCATCGTTAAATTTTGCCTTTCCACATAGCTTGTCGATACATGCTCAGGATCGGGGTTTCCCTGGATGTTATTTTTTTCTATTACTATGCATTCGGCTGGACTGTAACGAACCTCACTTTCTGGACTACTTCCATATATTTTTACTAATTGACTGAAATCAACTTCACTTCCAAAAGTAGTCTCTACAGCGTCTAAATACATCTTGTGGCCGTCTGTGGTTAACTGAACTTTATGTTTCAGGCGGCTGGATAAATCTTTCATAAAAAGAGTAGCATTACGGAGATCCCTCCGACCAATGCGCCAAGATGGAACCAACTTAGAATTGGCACAAAGAGCGGTAAACGTCCAAGTATCTCCAAAGCCAAAAGTACCTTTTTTGTCTTTGGGAACATTCTTTTCTTTGGCGTAGCAGAAGGCCCAAATCTCATCGCATTGGATTCGCCCCTCAAAATTCAGTTTAAATGAGTGTCTGTAGAAATTACGGTGTCAGGCCTTGACAATTGAAATTATAGGTCCAATTTACAATTCAAGGCCTGATACCTTTGCCTTAAACATTATGGGTGTTAGATCAATATCAGACATTTCTTGACTATAGAATTAAGGAATTATATCGTGCAGGGAAAGACATATTTAAGGAGATATTTGAATGACTAATTTATGGGCTACGGGACGAAACTTCTGCTAACACAGCACAAACGGCTAATGCCTAAATGCAAAGCACTTCGTTTGTGCTTGAACGTTATATGAAATCGCGCCCCGAACGGATTACAATACAGGATTAGGGAAAGCCAAGATGAGCAAAAAGAGAGAGCGAAAGCAAGAAGCCATAATAGAGATACGAGAACCATCAGCGGATTACGACCGCAACAAAGAGATTCCCAGTTTCTTTGGCCAGCCAGTGCTTAAGGGATCGTTTGCTCAAATAGATCCTGCCCAATTCAAAACGGAAGTTCCCACTCTCTTCTATGCTCATCCTAACGGCGAAATCTGGGTTGGAGAGTCGATCACCTGGCTCCGATCCCTGCCAAGGGAATCTGTTGATCTTATTTTTGCCGATCCTCCTTATAACATCAAGAAAGCGGAATGGGATACCTTTGAATCCCAGGAAGAATATGTCAACTGGTCGTTGCAATGGATCGAACAGGCGGCCCGAGTTCTGAAGCCAACTGGAACACTCTATATCTGTGGATTCTCTGAGATTCTGGCCGATCTCAAACTTCCAGCGTCGCGTTTCTTTCGAGGCTGTCGTTGGTTGGTCTGGCACTACAAAAACAAAGCCAATCTGGGTGCCGATTGGGGGCGTTCGCATGAAAGCATTCTGCACTTTAGAAAAAGCAGGCAATTCCCGTTCAATGTGGACGAGGTGCGGATTCCTTACGGAAATCATACTTTGAAGTACCCCGAACATCCCCAGGCTGAGACCAGTCAGTATGGAAAGGGCCGCAGCATTAAAGGTAGCCTTTGGCAGCCCCATCCGAGAGGAGCCAAGCCCAGAGATGTCCTGGAAATCCCTACAACATGTAACGGGATGCACGAGAAGACACCTCATCCTACTCAGAAACCTGAGGAACTTCTTAGAAAGATTATTCTTGCTTCGTCAAATCCCTGGGATCTTGTGGTTGACCCGTTTCTCGGTTCTGGTACAACTGCTGTCACCGCAGAGCAGCTTAAACGAAAATGGAAAGGGTGCGATATTAACCTTGAATACTGCCAGTGGGCAGCCCGGAGGATCGAACTGGTCGAAGAATGGCCAATCGAGAAATGGGTTCAGTATGATTTGGAGAATGCCGAACGGAGGAAATCCATCCGATGAAAGAAGTGACTCTGGCGGATCTGCAAGAGAGCGTACAAGACAAGTCAGCGTTCGGGACACTGGACGATTACCTGAAGATTGGTCGCACCTTCCTTGCCCTCGTGGAAAAGATGCGCCCAACACGCATCGTTTCCCCTTCTCATCGAAATTACATCTTTTACCAGTACGCCGAAGATTATGGGCACAAGATCACTCGACCTCTGAATATTGATTTGTTCATCGAGTCGCCTGCCGATTTAAAGAGTGTCTTTGAAAGGTTCGTCGTCTTTCTTGCTGACCTTAAGCAGTATCAGGAAGCAGCCGTTGGTCGAGGAAGCAGCGGGCGATATTTAGAGTCAAAAGAAATCAATAGGGTTGTCTACACCGTTCAGCAGGCTCTTGGATGCATCGGCGACTCATTGGACAATCCAAACCAATCCAGAAAGCGAGTGGGGCAACTCTTCGAGACGCTGGTCAAGCTCATCATCCAAGAAGTGGGCTTAGAATGCGAACCTCGTACCATTAATATCCCTATACCGGGTTATCCTGGATACAAAATGTCTTATGAATTGGATTTGGTTTTCTCTCGCAATAAGGTCATTATCGCTTCAGAAACGAACTTCATACATACCTCGGAAGTCGTCGGCTCGGTCAAGACGACCAGTAAAGACAGGATAGATAAGGTCTTTCTCGATAAGTATCTGCTGACCAAGCTTCTTGGTAGAGATATACCGGTAATCGCTATTTTTCTCCACGATGTTAAACGTGCCCGTAGAGGTAGAAGTATTTTCGGGATCAACTCGACCTTTAAGAGTAATCACTTCTTAGGGTACACCGTGGCATTGAATAGACTGGATGGGGTCTATTACGTTGACCCTAGGCCAGAAATGAAGGCTAATGAACGGCTTCATGAGCAGATACATGACTTTCAGCAATTCCTGGTAAAGGATTTATGGTCGCTTTCACACGGATGAGAGCAAGGAAAATGGGATAGTTCTATTTAGGAATGCCTGCAACGGCGGCTAACAGAGTGCTTAAGCTTAACCACCCAAATGCTACGCACTTCTCAAGCACTCAAAACGATATGCCGCCATGCCGCTGCGCGGCATAGACGCGCGGCCTATCGGGGCACCCGTGTTCCCGAGGGCGCGGCGCTGACCGCTCCGCGGCACAGCGCCTATCTGCC